>NZ_JAUBUC010000160.1:0-6311 GCF_036705285.1 Microcoleus sp. B4-C1
TTGGTAAAAAGGCATTGAGTGCTGACTGACCAAGGCTTTTACCCGTTTCTTTGTAAGTCTCAATTGACTTATTTAGAGCATAGTTCCACCACCATCTGGCACAGCCAAAGTGCTGAGACAGTATGGCTTGTTGCTCTAATGTTGGATAAAGTCGAACCTTGATAGCAGTATGCAGCATCTCATTACCTCCTTACTGTATTATACACATTCCAGTAAAACAGCTACAAAGATAAAGATTTGGAGATTTCCGTACCTACAATCTCCCTGCCTTTCATCCCACCGCTAAACTGGGTACAGTTATAGCGGGGGACAACAGGAGCGAGGAGTTAAGTGGGATTCCCGCTCGTCGGGATAGCTGCGCTTCACGCAAATTTACCAACACCTGCCGATCGAAGCCTATGGCTGACATTAATCGATGCTACGAAATCCTCGAAATTGAGCCTGGAACTTCCTTAGAAGAAATTAAGCGCGCTTACAGGGATTTAGCGTTTGTGTGGCATCCCGATCGGTTTGCCCACAACGATCGCCTGCAACAAAAAGCTCACCAAAGATTAACAGAAATTAATGAAGCTTACCAGGAGTTGGTGTTGTTTCTGAGTCAGCCTGAATCGAGGTCGATCGAACAACAGTTTCAGCAGCCACCACCGCCTGCGCCGGAAAAACCCCTGAGAAGGCGTTCTGCAAAATCAGCCGCCAGGCCTGGTCAAGAGCGCCGTCAAACCCGCCCAAAAGCCGCCTCCAAAAAATTTCTAACTCAAAAAACCTCTTCAAGAAAGAAACGATTTACCACTCACAGTCGCCCAGGGTGGCGGGGCACAAAGCAACCAGGGCGAAGCGTTGCGAGGAAAGCAGGGCGATCTCAAAACTATCGAAAGCTTACTTCGAGAAGGAAAACAGAATTTTCCACTCAATACTCAAAACCACGAATCCCGCCGAGGGAAGTGCGCCCATCTCAACAGTATTCAAGCTTCCCTTGGTGGCCGCTGGCAATCGCCGTGGTGAGTTACGCTTTGACCGGTTGGATTTTGACGAAATCAGCCGCCCCGCTGTGGATGTGGGCTTTAATCTGCGGTGCAGATTGGCTGTGGGCCGCGATTTTGCTGGCGGAGGGTTCGCCAACGCCTAGAGTGTGGCTGGCGGCGTTAGTTTTGGCTGGGGCGGTGGGGGGGTCGATCGCTGGTTTTCAGGCGGGAGGAATGGTAACAGGGGCTGCTTGGGCCGCAGTTGGGGCTGGTTTGGGGGCGATCGCCAGTTCCGAGGCCGAGTATCGGGCTGTGGCTGTTGTGTTGGCTGTAGGGGGAGTGGTGGCAGTGGTGGGATTGATGGCGGGAACGGTTTCTGGGAATTGGGTTAAGGCGTTGGTGACTGCCGCGTGTTGGGCGATTGTCGGCTTGACGTGCGGGCTGGTGGCGGAAGTAGGTGTGCATTCTGGCGGCCCCGTCGGGCTCCGAGGTGCGATCGGGCTGGGGATTGGGGCGTGGGCGGGGGTTTTTGCTGGGGCGGGTTCGGGGGAGATCGTCGAAGCCTTGGCTATCGCCGGATCTAAGACTGTTTATGGGGCTTGGGCTGGGATCGGCATTATTGCGGGAGTTGTGGCGCGGATGGTAGCTGCAGAAAGGTTGATCCACACTGGCAGCGGGCTTTATACGGTTATCCTGTTGGTGGCTACTTCCGGTTTTGGGCTGTGGCTGGGAACTTGGTTGGGCGATCGATTTTTTTGAATTAGTTCAGTTGTCAGTTGTCAGTGGGCAGTTGTCAACAGTCAACAGTTAACAGTCAACAGTTAACAGTTAACTGTCATGAGGATTGCAACCGGAATTGATGTAAATCCCAGCACTTATCGCTTTTCAGCAGCGCTTCAAACTCAGCGCTTGGCAAAGCTGGGCTGAAAAGATGGCCTTGAATTTCGTCGCATTCGTACTCGCACAAAAAATCAAGTTCTTGCTTATTTTCTACCCCCTCAGCCACCACCGTCATGTTCATGCAGTGTGCCATTTGAATAATCGCTATTGTGATCGCTGCATTTTGGCGATCGTCTGCAAGATCGCGAATAAAACTCTTGTCAATTTTGATCACATCAAACGGAAAGCGTTTTGGATAACTCAAAGAAGAATATCCCGTCCCAAAATCATCAATTGCTATCCTAATCCCCTGCTCTTTCCACACCGTAAAAGCTTTAGCTGCTGCAATTTCGTCTTGCAAAACCAGACTTTCCGTCAGTTCTAATTCCAAACACTTGGGATCGAGAGCGGTTTCTGTTAATATCTCCCTGACTCTTTCCGTGAAATTTTTGCGCTCGAATTGACGGGCTGACACGTTAACTGCGACTCGCAGGGGCGGTAAACCTGCTATTTGCCATGTTTTAGTTTGCCTGCAAGCAGTCTCTAATACCCATTCACCCAACGGCGCAATCAAGCCCATCTCTTCAGCCATTGGAATAAATTCCCCCGGAGAAACTCGCCCCCGTTCTGGATGATTCCAGCGCACCAAAGCTTCAGCACCAATAATTTTACCTGTTTTAATTGCTATTTGCGGCTGATAGTATATCTCAAATTCTGAGCTTTTTAAAGCATGGCGCAGGGAAGTTTCTTGAAGAATTGTATTGATGAAATAATTAGCATTTATGGGATTATAAAAATGATAATTATTGCCGCCTTTCTGCTGAGATTGATACATTGCTATATAAGCATTTTTCAGCATTTCATCTCCGTCGGTGCCGCCTCCAGGATACAAGCATATCCCGATACTAGCAGTGACATAGACTTCGCAATCTTTGACAATCATAGATTGGGATACAATATCTAAAATGTTTTGAGCAATCTTAGCCACATCCTGTTTTTCGGCCACTGGTTTAAGAATCAGCGCGAATTCTGCCGCTTCCAAACGAGCAACAATATTAATGTTTTCCATGCAGTTAGTTAGCCGCTGGGCGATGGTGCAAAGCACTGAGTCGCCGATATCGTGTCCCCAGGTAGTGTTAATGCGGTTGATTTTATCTAAGCTAAGCGTGATAACTGGAACGACTCCTGACAATTCTTTTTGACCATCTAATACTCGACTTAACTTTTCTCGCAAAAATGAACGATTCGGCAGGTTGGTCAAGCTGTCATACTGATGTCGGTAGAGTGCCAGTTGAATAGTTGTATGCAAGTTTTTTTCTTCAAATGGCTTGACAATATAGCCAAACGGTTTTGTACTATTGACTCGTCGCAAAGTAGTTTCATCGGCATAGGCTGTCAGATAAACTACCGGGATTTGAAATCGCAAGCGAATTTCTTCCGCTGCTGTAATGCCGTCGATTTCTCCTTGGAGGTTAACATCCATTAAAACTAAATCCGGGCGCAACTTTGCGGCAGATTCAATCGCTTCTTCTCCCGAATAGACCATCCCAGTTATTCTATATCCTAGAGATATCAAACTGTCGGAAATGTCTTCCGCAATGATGCTCTCGTCTTCAACTATCAGAATTTTTTTGTTGGACACTAAATTTTCTCCTTAGAGTGCAATTTTGGCTGAGAAAAGGTTATTCTAAAAGTCGTGCCAGCAGTTTCTAACAGTTCTATTTCCCCCCGGATTTGCTTGACTAAAGACCCCACAAGTCGCAAACCCAACGTTCGGGCTGTGCGATAATCTAAGTCTTGAGGAAAACCAATTCCGTTGTCACTCACGGTTAGCACGCAAAATCTGTTATTATCTAAAGTGAAATCTATGTTAATTTTACCTTTAAGTTGTCCTTTAAAGGCATATTTGAGGGCGTTTGTCACAAGCTCGTTGATAATTAACCCGCAAGGAACTGCCGTATCAATATTGAGAGAACACGGCGCAATATTTGTTTGCAAGTTGACGCCTTCTGCATGATTTTCATAAGCTTGGAATAAATTGTGGGCGAGATTTTGGATGTATTCAGCAAAGTCAATGTTTGACAAGTCTTTGGATTGATACAATTGTTCGTGAACCAGGGCCATTGATCTGACTCGGTTTTGACTTTCTTTTAACATTTCACTAACGCGGCTGTCTTGAATGTAGCGAGACTGAAGTTTCAGCAGGCTAGAAATAACTTGGAGGTTGTTTTTGACGCGGTGGTGAATTTCTTGGAGAAGGACTTCTTTTTCGGCGAGGGAGGCTTTGATTTGATCCTCATCCCGTTTGCGGTCTGTAATGTCGCGTACTACAGCTTGGAGAAATTTTTGTCCGTTAATTTCCATTGCGTTTAACAGAACTTCTGCAGAAAATTCTGAACCGTCGAGTCGTTGGTGTACCCAGTCAAATCGACAGCTACCTATGAGCATTGCTATGTTCATTTTCTGTGCAGCTAAACTGGCTGAATCTTGTCCGTTAGGCTGAAATGGCGGGGAAAATTCCCTCGGATGCTTGCCGTAAAATTCTTGTTTGTTGCTACAGCCAAATATTTTTAAGGTGGCGGGGTTGCAGTCAAAAAACTCATGTTCGTCAAGCAACATTACTGCGTCGCTGGTGGCTTCATAAAGGCTGCGAAATTTGTGTTCTGATTCTTGCAACGAGCAGATCAATTGGTTTTTGAGAGCTTCCGCACGCTTGCGATCGGTAATGTCTATTCCTACAGAAACTGCTGCGGTTCCCTGATGATATTTCTGAGCTACTATCAAATAGTTGCGGACGAAACCGTTAATTTCTATTTCTATTTCTTGGCAGGTTTGCTGAGATGAACTGTTAAAAAAAATTCGGATCAGTTCTCCGAAAGTCGAGCCTTTGTCGAGAAAGTTGATTTCTTGACCGACAAAGCTTTCAGGAGACAGGTTGAATGAGGTTGCTAAGTGCTGGTTGACTCCGATATACCGCAAATCGGAACTGATCCAAGAAATCAGTCCGGGTACGGCATCCAAAACGGCGCGAAGTTGGTCTGTAGCTTCTTTGAGTGCTTCTTCCGATCGCTTGCGATCGCTAATATCTGTCGCCGTTCCGCACAAGCCTAAAATAGCGCCGTTTTCAGCTTGGTTGACGATGCTGTTGACGCGCAGGTGGACGGGGGTACCGTCTTTGCGAAGGTGTACTGTTTCGTAAGGAGAATTAGCGCTTTGTGGCTGAATTTTGGTTCTCGCTAAAAGTTGGGCAAATATTTCTCTTGGTCTATTTTCTTGATCGGGAACTAAAAAATCGGTGAAGCGCCGTCCGATCATTTCTGGCGGTTCGTAACCGTAGATGCGTTTGGCGGCGGAATTGACAAAAGTCAAGAGGCCTTCAATATCGATCGACCAAATCAATTCTTGGGAGGTTTCTACGAGGTTGCGGTACTTTTTTTCGCTTTCGGCAAGTGCTGCATAGAAGACTGCCGTTTGCTGCTGAAGTCTGTCTTCTAATTCTTGATTTGCCGTTTCCAGAGTGGCGATGGACTGCTCGCGCTCGGTAATTTCAGTAGAAACACCCACTGCGCCGACAACTTCGCCGTTTCCATCTCGCAGGGCTGCCGATCGAATTTCGTGAATACAATGCCCCTGTCGGGCATTCCAATTGCGATCGTTTCCTGCTAATACCTCGGCAATATTTTCTAAGATATCTGGCTGGCTGCTGTAAACTTCAAAAATCGATCGCCCGACAGTTGCACCTGGTTTGAGTCCCAAATTTTCTAATCCTTTCCCTGCTGCAAGAGTTAACTTGCCTTCTCTGTCTGTTGCCCACAGGAAAACGGGGGCACAACTGACAGCGGCGTGAAGGGTTTCGTTGGCTTGTTTGAGCCGATCGATTTCTGCGTGAAGCAGATCCTGGGTGGTCTTTAATTCTACCGTTAGTCGATCGGCTTTTTGCTGCCAACTGGCAGCCGTATCGCACATTTCTACGAGATTGCGGGAACGACAGATGGATTGGTTGCAGTGTGACATGGTTACTCTAGGGCGCACTGTATATTTAACCCCAGCCTATCTTTTAAGCATAAACTTTTTAAGTCAAATATTACAATTAGCAGGAATACTCATCCAACCAAGATGCGATATATTAAAGCTAGTTTAAAGGATTCAGAAAATGCTCCTTGCTCAGGCTTTCTGGCAACAGTTCACAAATTGATAATAAGCTGAATAATGCCTGTAACTCAGTATTTTTACGGTAACTATTTGTAGTATTGCAAAAATAAATTCCGCAATTATCGGCTTGCACAATAACTGGGATTGTAAATTTATTATATTTGTTTGCGTAGATTCACGCACCGAGGAATCTGGAATCTGGAATTTGTAAATATAGCCAGCGCGCCCGACCGTTAGGACGCGCTTAGGATCGCGAATTAAATAACTTACAATTTTAATTGTTATTGTGGGATGGGCGTCCCGCCCGTCCTTTTTGGA
>NZ_JAUBUC010000161.1:0-6242 GCF_036705285.1 Microcoleus sp. B4-C1
TCCCGCCCGTCCAAAAAGGACGGGCGGGACGCCCATCCCACTTTCAAGAGTGGAAGTTATTTAATTCTCATTCCTTACTTAAGTTAAATCAATCGGTATTTAATGCTGTGCAGCCAAATTTGATATAAGATCGAGCTAAATTTCTAGTGTGAGAGTAGAGGCGTTTGTGAGCCAACAAGATATTTTAAATTTAGCAAAAGAAGGCGATGCCAGGGCGATCGCATTTCTGATCAGCCAAGCACTCCAAAGCTTCGGCGTCACGGCTAAAGCCAGCCGGGAAAACGACACCCTGCACCTGCTGCTGGAAGCAGAACATTTGCCTGCAGAAGAAGCCTGTCTCCGAGTCGCAGTCAAAGGGCTGCAGCGGCTGCAACCAAATAACCTTTACTCAGTGACAGTTTACGGGCGGCGCGACGGCCAGCAATTGCCCGCTTGGACTCAGACGGTAGAATTAAAAAAACGCTTGACTGCCGCACCCGTGAGTCCGTTAGTTGCCGTGAATGCCGCAGTAGCTGCGAGTGCAGCAGTAGCCGCTAGTGTAGCCGCTTCTCCCATTCCTGTGACTTTGCCCAAGCTAGAAAAACCTCAAAATGTCACAACGGCGCCCACTCAAATACCAGAAAAATCTCCGCCCCAACCCCCTAAAATCCCAACTCCAAAACCCCCAAACCAAAGGCAGCAAAAGCCATCACCCCAGCCAGAATTAGCAGGCACTAAAACTAAAAAATCTGGGCTGTCAGTCGGTGCTCTGAGTCTAATTCTCGTACCGATATCCGGCTTTATGCTGGCTTCTCAACTTTACAAATCCCCAACCACCGCTACTAATAACCCTCCAACGTCAAAGCCTGCGGTACAAGAAGTGAGTTCGACACCCGCAGCCAAACCCCTTCCAGCTCCAAAACCGCCCTCCCCTGCCGCCACAAAACCTGCCATTGTGCCTGCCACTGTCAGCATCAAAGCAGTTGGTGACATGATCCCCGGCACAAATTATCCCTACAACAAACTGCCGGCAAAAAAAGAGATGTTATTAGAGTCGGTAAAACCGTACCTCAAAGGAGCTGATATTCTGTTTGGCAATTTTGAAAGCACGATGACCGATCATCCTTACAGTTCCAAAGCAGGCGGCGGACGAATGCTGTTTGCCTTTCGGACGCCTCCGAGTTATGCCAAAATCTTCAAAGATGTTGGTTTTGATATTTTGAATATTGCCAACAATCACTCTTACGATTTTCACGAGAAAGGATTTAATGACACGATTAAAAACATCGACAGCAACGGCATGAAGGCTGTTGGCAAAAGAGATCAAATTGTTTATAAAAATGTCAAGGGCGTGAATTTTGCCTTTATCGGTTTCAGCAACTACGGCGAAGTTCACAATTCCTTGCTGGAACTCAAAGCGGGAGCAGAAGTTGTCAAAAAAGCCAAGCAAAAGGCTGATATTGTAGTGATATCAGTTCATGCTGGCTCTGAAGGAACAGGAGCTCTGAATGTGAGAAATAAAACTGAGTTTTTTTACGGAGAAAACCGGGGAAATATGGTTTTGTTTTCGCGGACGATGATTGATGCGGGAGCAGATTTGATTTTGGGACATGGCCCGCACGTCCCGCGAGCGATGGAACTTTATAAAGGGAAATTGGTTGCTTATTCGCTGGGCAATTTTTTGGGTTATCGCACTTTGTCCACAGCAGGAGCACTCGGTCAATCTCTAATTTTGGATGTGAAAATGACTCCGCAAGGGGATTTTGTTTCTGGTAAGATTATCCCCGTCCAACTTGACGGGCGAGGTGTTCCGGCTGTTGATAACAAATTTAGGACTGTGGGGTTGATTAATCGTTTGACAAAGAGCGATTTTCCCAATAGCGGTTTGACAATTGATGACAAGGGGCAAATTTTGAAAAAAAGTAAGTAGTCGTTAGTCATTAGTCATTAGTCAGTAGTAATATCATGTCCGGTCAATTAACCATGATTCCTGTAGGGGCGGGTTCGCCAAGATATTGAATAGAAACGGGAAAATATGTAAACCCGCCCCGGCCTTTAATCGCTGGTTCCCAGGCAGAGCCTGGGAACCGATATCTAGAGGCTCAGCCTCGAAAAGCGATAGGAAAATTGGAGGCTGAGCCTCCGGATCTGCGTTACCAGGCTCTGCCTGGGAACAAGTAAATCAATCACCCATTACAACTGATTAGTGATCGATCATCGTTTTTAAAGCTTCTTTCATTTCGTCTGCTGTCGTCGTTGCCGTACCGAATTGACGCACGACAATACTAGCCGCCAAATTGCCCAAAACTGCCGCTTCCCAACCGGATGCACCGACGCACAAAGCTAAAGTCATGGCTGCTACAACTGTATCTCCAGCACCAGTTACGTCGAATACATCAGTCTTGTTAAAAGGGGGAATGTCCCAACTTTGAATGGCAAATTCCCCCTTTTCACAAATAGATGTTGGAGGGGGTGAATTTTTGATTTCTTCGCCGTTCGCCCTTTCAAACAAACTCATCCCTTCTTCACCGCGAGTAATCAGGATTTTTTGAGCTTGAGTTAAGTTCAATAAATCGCGTCCTGCTTGCATTAAAGTTTGAGGGTTTTTGATAGCATATCCGACGGCTTGCTCGGCTTCTGGCAAGTTCGGAGTAAACAGCATTGCTCCAGAATATCGCTGCAAATTTGTTTGAGCGTCTACAATTGTTTTGCCGGGAACCACTGCCGATTCGATCGCCAAATTTGTCAAAACTCCGTCGCCGTAGTCGGAACAAACCACGGCATCTACTGTCGGTATTTGCTGCCGGATGTAGTCTGCCAGTTGCAACTGCAAATCTAAATCCGGCAACTCGTCCGATTTGCGATCGACTCGTACAATTTGCTGAGTCACCGACTGCCGCGCGTGCCCGGAAATTCGAGTTTTGGTGACAGTTGGACGCTGCGAATCGATTAAAATCCCACCCGTATCAATTCCCGCCGCCTCAAAAATACCGCACAAAGCCTTTCCCTGGTCGTCTTTTCCCACCAAACCAGCAACTTTTACTTTGCCTCCCAGTTTGGCTAAATTATAGACAGCATTTGCGCCACCTCCGGGTACTTGCTGAGTATTTTCGTAGCGCAAAATCAACACAGGTGCTTCGCGGGAAATTCGCTCTACTTGTCCGGTAAGAAACTCGTCCAAGGTCAAATCTCCGATCGCTAATACCTGCGCTCGATCGAAGCAGTCTAATCTTTTCAATAATTGCTCTGTTGAGGCACGCAGTTGAGGCAAAAAATCGGAATAGTCGTTAGTCATTAACCAAAAAAATGAGACTGAGGAGTTGATAATTGAGTAGTAGGGAACGAGCGGGAATTAAAAATCCTAATATAATTTAATAATTAATTTCCTCCCTTGTTTTATTTTTAACTTTTAATTGATTTTCTCACTGGGATTTTGAGAAACCAGTTGCAGGCTATTTGCGATCGCACTCGCTCAAACAATTTGGCAAAAAAATGCGGATAAAATCGCAGCCTTTGAGACTCAACTGAAAGTTTCACGGTGTGGAAGTTTCCTTCTACATAAGTGCCTTCAAAAAACAGCAGAATTATTTCAATTTCTGCTTGATGATCGTAATCACCTGAGTCATTTGTTTTTTGAGTGCATCAATTTCCGCTTGCATTTTTGCCATTTTCGCAGTCATCGCTTGAATTTCGGCGGCGCCCGCTCCAGAAGTGGGTGCAGCGGCGGCTGCTGGGGCTTCCGGTACAGGTTTCTTTTTGGCCAGTACCATCGCCGATTTGATCGCCTCGGTTAGCTGCTTCTTTTCAAACGGTTTGGCGATGAATGCAAAAAAATGCTTCTCAAAGGGTTTCGGAATTTTTTCCATCACCTCTTCTTCGCGGCCCGACATGATCACCAAAGGTATCTTAGAAAGCTCAGGATGGGCTTGCACTTTTTGATACACTTCCCAACCGCTGACTTTGGGCAGTAGGAAATCTAACATAATTAGATTGGGCCGGGCTTGACGGATCAGTTTGAGTCCCTCTTCGCCGTCTTTTGCTTCTAGAACTTCAAAGTTACCCTGCGGCAACATCTCTCGGACTCGGACGCGGATGACTTTACTGTCATCGATTACCAAGATTTTTTGACCAGCCACGACTGACTCCTTCAGTAATGAATGAGTGATGATTTGCAACCTTCAGTATATCCCTAACAGAATTCTACCCATAATTCTGGGCGAGTTTAGTTTTGTTGCATTTCGGCGCGATTCGGATTTCGGGTGATACTCCTACAAGTTCAGGGGCTTTGATTTCGGATACGATCGAAGGAATTAACTCAATCACCACTTAATTTTATGTCGCCCCAAACTCCTAAAACTCCTACAGTCAAAGCAATTGCCGCCCAAATGCGGAGTGAAATCGAGGCGATGCCGGAGTGGTTGCGTAGGCCCGTTGGCAAAGCTAGCGAACTTTCCCAAGTGCAAAAAATTATCAAACAGCGGCAAATTCACACGATTTGTGAGGAGGGGAGATGTCCCAACCGGGGCGAGTGCTACGCGCAAAAAACGGCGACTTTTTTGTTGATGGGGCCGACTTGCACCCGTGCTTGTGCTTTTTGTCAAGTAGATAAAGGTCATTCTCCGATGCCGCTAGACCCGGAGGAACCGAAAAAGGTGGCCGAGGCTGTGCAGTTGTTGGGTTTGCGCTATGCGGTGCTGACTTCGGTGGCGAGGGATGATTTGCCGGATGGGGGCGCGGGTTGGTTTGCAAGGACGATCGCCCAAATCCGCCTTCTTAACCCGCATACTGAAGTGGAGGTACTGACGCCGGATTTTTGGGGGGGAACAGGTAGGGGCGGTGCCCCCGTGCCCGCCCTCCCCGTGCCCGCCCCCGACGGGGAGAATTCCGGCCTCGATGAGTTGCAGCGACAGCGGATTCGCACGGTGGTGGAGGCTAAACCGGCTTGTTACAACCACAATATTGAGACGGTGCGTCGGTTGCAAGGGCCGGTGCGGAGGGGGGCCAAGTACGATCGCTCGATCGACGTTCTGCGTATTGTTAAGCAATATGACCCAACTATTCCCACCAAATCCGGTTTGATGTTGGGGCACGGGGAAACCGAAGCCGAGATAGTCGAAGCGATGATTGATTTGCGGGACGCCAAGTGCGATCGCCTTACCCTCGGTCAATACATGAGACCATCTCTAGAGCACCTCCCAGTGCGTAAATACTGGACGCCTGCGGAATTTGACCGTTTTGGGTCGATCGCGCGGGAGATGGGGTTTGAGCGCGTGCGATCGGGGCCTCTCGTCCGCAGTTCCTACCACGCCGGAGAGAGCGATTGAAACTAATTTGAATTCAACTCGGTATAAACTCCTTGTTACAAAAAATAACTCTAGAGGATTGTGCATAAGTGCGACGCTCTCTGCTATTTGTAAATAGAGTGACATTATGAATTAGGAGCTTTACCTATGGCAGAGATAGCGAAGAACCAATTAAAATCCGACTCCGTGATGAAAACGGGCAAATTCCCTTACACATTTCGCGCAGGCTGGTTTCTCTTGCTGTTAGCAATCAATTTTGTGGTTGCAGCCTTTTATTTCCATATCATTGAATAGTTCTGCAAGTTAACTTTTAGCAGACCCTGCTTTTCTCGACCTCAACGTCGAAGAATGGCAGAGAGGGAGAGGGGAAGAGTTTGGAGTTGTGAGTAGGGGAGAATATGACTTCATTCTTCTAACTAATGACTACTGACTTTTTCCCTCTTCCTTCTGACTCCTGACTCCTGACTCCCGACTTTTGCTCAATAATTAATCCCTGTATCCGTGTCCAAATCCGTGTCGTGCCTTCCTTCTTCCTTCTCTAGCGATTTCTCGACGCTTCTAGCTTTGACAACCGCTCTTGAATTTTAATAACATCTTGCTTAGTTTCAATTGCCAAAGTTGCTAAATTATCAAACATCGGGTCTCCCGACAGCGTTCTAGGATTTGTGCGACCCGAACCTGAAGGGGGAGGAGACTGAGGCCGGTTAACTCTAGAACCTTGATTCTGCAAACTGTAGATTTGTCCTCGGAGTTCAGAAATTTGACGTTCTAATTGAGTAATGCGAAATTCTAATTGACTTGTGGATTGAGCGGGCGTGACAATTGGCGCAACAGCAATTGCTAAGGCGCAAGCCAGACATAAAAGACAGATTGTTAGGGCGCGATCATTGGTCACAAGTTAAGCCTGTATGCCAGTTGTCAAGGGGATTTGAGAAGATGTGTCAAAGAAAAATTGGTTTT
>NZ_JAUBUC010000162.1:0-6199 GCF_036705285.1 Microcoleus sp. B4-C1
TTCAGTTATACTAACCATTTGGTTAGGCTAACCATCCCTGAGTATCTCTACCCATTTAGGTTAAACGAATCGCACTCACTATTCTTTAATGTAGCTTGAGTCAAAGGGTTGTGACCCCCGTACTACCCCCGATCTATTGCTGGGGGGCGCTACTTCCAAGAAGATAAGGGAGGAACGGCTAGCAGTGCGCTGCTGAGTTCGGCGTGTATTTTGCCGTTTGTGGCCAAAACCCGACCGGAGTTCATCTCAAAGGCACTGCCGTCATAAGCTGTAACTTGACCTCCGGCTTCGGAGACGATGAGTACGCCTGCTGCTACGTCCCAAGGGGCGAGTCCCCGTTCCCAGTATCCGTCCGATCGCCCCATCGCGAGGTGTGCGAGGTCTAGGGATGCGGAACCGCTGCGCCGCACGCCTTGGGTGAGGTGGGTGAGGTGACAGAATTCGGCATAGTTATTGTCTGCTGTTTCGCGCCGATCGTATGCAAAGCCAGTGACTAGCAAGCTGGTTCTCAATTCTGGGATTTGGGAAACTTCGATCGGCGATCGGTTGCAGGTTGCTCCCAATCCTTTGCCTGCCCGAAACAATTCATTATGAAAAGGGTCGTAAATTACTCCAATTTGTGGTATACCGTCGATTAAAAGCCCGATCGACACGGCCCAAAAAGGATATTGGTGAGCATAATTTGTTGTGCCGTCCAAAGGGTCGATCGCCCACAGGTATTTGCTGCTGGCATCCCCTAATTTGCCGGATTCTTCGGCGAGGATGGCGTGGTGGGGTACGTGGCGACCGAGAATTTCTAAGATGACGGCTTCTGAGGCTTTGTCGGCTTCTGTGACTAAATCACCCGATCGGCCTTTTTCTTGAATTTTTTCTAATTTTCCGCAGAAAGATTTCAGGACGGAACCGGCGGCTAGGGCTGCTTCGGTGGCTATTTCTAAGAAGTTTTGCAGTTGATTGTCTGTCATTTGTTAGTTGTTAGTTGTCAGTTGTCAGTTGTCAGTTGTTAGTTGTTAGTTGTCAGTTGTCAGTTGTCAACAATTCCCAACTGACCGAAAGCATCCACGATACCCGCCACGTGATTCATCCGTCCAGAAATAAAAACCTGTACCCGATGAAACTTGCCCCCCGAATTTATCGGTGGGGTCAATGCTTCAATCTAAAATCTAAAATCTAAAATCTAAAATCGATTGACTATTTCCGATTTTGCTGGCGGAATTCTGCAGGAGTTTGGCGCAAAGCTCGTTCTGGATTCCACAGGCCTTTACCCATGAGTCTCGCCCATTCTTGAGCGTTCACGAGTCGCTGCTGGTATTTGGTGTTGGGCGATCGCACTGAGGCCAGGGCATAACCTTCTTTGATTAGCTGTTCGTTGAGCAAATTTTTATCTTGCCACAAGTAGGCTAGTTTGCGATCGAACTGGTCTTTCTCTTCGATGTCTGATTCTAACAATACCTGTTTTCCCCCAATTAGCTGTTCTAGTCTTTGTTTGGCTGCTTCTCCCCAAGGCTGCTGTTTTAAATCCGGCGCATCAATACCAATTAGCCTGATTTGTTCTAATAAGGCTATTTTGTCGGCTGTACTGATAACTTCGATTGTTTGGCCGCTGATGGCCCTTTCTACTTTGGCGATCGTACCTTGGGGCATTTCTGGTTTTTGGCAGCTAGCTAGCAACAGACAAAGGGCGATCGCACATAATCGATAAAGCATGGATAATTGGTAGTTGATTATTTATCAAATTGCGTTATTCTTCATCCAACGGCAAACCGGCTTTAACTTTACCTTTGCCGAAGTAACGACCGAATTGCAGTTCGTACACTTCGTCTTCGTCTTGCGTCTCTACCTCGATGTTGGAACGGGGATAGCTGACGCACAGCAGGGCATAACCTTCTTTTTGCAGTTCCACAGACAGCCCCATTGCTTCTGGCTGGTGCAGTTCCCCCGACTTGACGCGCACCGCACAGGCGGTACAAGCGCCGTTGCGGCAGGAAAAGGGCAATTCTACTCCTTGGTTTTCCGCGCTTTGCAGGATGTAGCGGTCTTCGGGTACTCGCACGGTGTGGCGATCGCCTGTCTGTCTGTTATGAATTTTAATTGTGTAAGAGTCAGTCATGGAATTTTAGATTTTAGATTTTAGATTTTAGATTGGGGTTTGGCGGGCAAACTCCTTTAGATGAAGGGGTTTGCGACATAGGTAGGAGAATCCAAGCCGGCTCGTTTGACACCCTATCCACATTAAACAGTAAATTTATGCCGTTACCCCTTCCCAAATCAGATTTGTTCTGTTAATATAGTTTAGCTGTGGCTAAATGAATTAATTTAGCCCTGGAGAGGTGGCCGAGCGGTTGAAGGCGCACGCCTGGAAAGTGTGTTTAGGGCAACTTAACGAGGGTTCGAATCCCTCCCTCTCCGTTAATCAAGCTGTTTAGGCAAAAAAAACAGCTTGCAAAAAAAATCTCTGATATGAGATAAATAGTTTGATTAGAGCGAGATCCCTTGAATTCTTTGAGAAAAATCAAGGGATCTCGCTTGTATATTTTTGAGGGTAAATTAGGGCGATCGCGCCGAGAATAAACACCCAGATATAATGCCAATAGTAGAAAACCATAGTGACCTACACCAATCGCCACCGTTTGCAGCAAAGCGTCGCTTTCTGCTGGCTCAATTACTGTTTGAATATCAGTCGGGTAATTTTAGATTTTAAATTTTAGATTTTAGATTGAGGTAATTTATATCGAACTTAGCATCAGCGAGATTTGCCCCTCTGAACGAAGTACCCTCAGCATTTCCAATCTCTCGAACAATAGCGGAGAAAGACACAAACGCAAACCAAAGATACAGCAGCGACAGCAAACCGAAACACATACCCCAAAACAGTTTGTGAGTGCTCAGAAAAGCGCTCGCCGTTGCACTGAACAAAAAAGCCGCTGCGTAAGTCGCCACACTTCCAGCCGATGCGATCGCCACCTGTGCAAATTCGCTACGAATCCGGGAATTCACAAAAAACATTAACACCCCGCCGATCGACATTCCAGCAAGAGCAGCCTGGGAATTATTATTAGTTGCAGTGCCAGCATAGAAAAATCCCAACAAAGCTCCTGATAGAATAGCAGAAATTGTTCGTGCCAATCTACCCGCTTTTGAGGTTTTTGGCTGTTTGCTGGCGATCGCCGAAGCGAAGCCAGCAGCGCTCAAAACCCCGTACAGCAACAGAACAAAAGGCCAACTGCCAGAGCCCGGTAATTGTCCTTGAGTTCCCAAAATCAGTCGAGTCAGAACATCGCCCACAACCAAACAAATCGCGATCGCCCCAGCACTCAAAACAGCTATCTGTCGCCGAGAAAGCCCGATTTTCGCACCGATAAAATTCGCACCCGCTAACTGAGCATTTCTAAAATTGCAGCCTCGAACATCCGCACCGCTGAAATCAGCACCGTTAAGAACTTGTCCTTGGAACGATCGATTTCGTAAAATTTGATTGCTAAAATTATTGGAATCCGAATACTTCATATTAGTATAGGATGCTGGAAAATATATAAATCTGTCAGTGTTTCCGTCCCCAATCTCCAATCTAAAATGGTATGACTTATCGGCCCACTATCAAACAAATTTGGCATATTCTCGGTGTGGGAATATTGCTCGCACCAATACTACTCTACAACATTCCCTACTTTTTGCGTCCCCAACAAACAAACGAAGCCCGATCGCTCTTTCAAGGAATAGCCTACCGCAGGGAATTTCGGACTAATCCGCGTCCCACCCTAATTCACATTGTTAGCATCGACCTAAAAGCGCCGGGAATAGGAATTTTTGTCACTCCCGGAAACCCAACACCCGATTTAACAGAAACCAATGCCCGCACCGCTACTGAATTCCTGAAAGAATTTAAATTGCAATTAGCAGTCAACGGCAACTTTTTTTATCCCTGCATCGAGGAAGCACCTTGGGATTACTATCCCCGCAGTGGCGATCGAGTAAATAATGTCGGACACGCCATTGCCAAAGGTCAAGCTTATTCTCAACCAAATCCAGACTTTCCCGCCCTTTGTTTTGATGCCAAAAACCGCGCTCAAATAATCGAAAACGGCACTTGTCCTGCGGGAACAGCCTATGCAGTTGCCGGAGATACTTTGCTGGTAAAAAATGGCCAACCCGTAGCACAAAGTCCAAAAGAACGCAAACAGGATAAACCCTATCCCCGTGCCGTTGCGGCGATCGACAAAACAGGCGACAAGTTGTGGTTAATTCTGGCAGACGGCAAGCAGAGGCTTTACAGTGAAGGGCTGAAATTGAGCGAAATAACTGATATTTCGATGCAGTTGGGAGCGGAGACAGTGCTGAATTTAGATGGCGGCGGGTCGGTAACTTTTGCAGTAGCATCGCCGTCAGGAGCGAAACTGTTGAATGCTCCGATTCAGAATAAAATTCCCATGCAGGAACGTCCAATTGCCAATCATTTGGGATTTTATGCGCGGGATAATTAGGGTTTTAAATTGCGCTTTTATCTCCGCAACTTGGGGTTAAAAATGATTCTATTCTGCACTGCGCCCAAGCCGCGGCTTGTAAAAAATCGGCTTTTAAAACCTATTTAAAAAATAAAGATGCCTCCGCATACTCAAATAAATAGGGTACTGATTGCCTTAATTACTAATACAAAAGCTCGCTTAAATACCCACAAAAATTCTGATTCAGCAGTGAAGTTTTTTTAAATCTGCCCAAAATACGGGAATAATTGCTAAAATTGTAAAGAAACGTAACAAAAATAAATATATAATTGGCTTATGGAAATTAGCGAAATCCAAGCAGCGCTGCAAAGTTCGGATTCTCAAGACAGGCTGCGGGGGGTAACGGCTCTGAGAAAGTGCGATTCTGCGGTGGCGCTGCCGATGTTGCTGAGCAAAGTGGACGATCGCGAGTTTATGGTGCGATCGTTCGTGGCGATGGGATTGCGGCAGATTCCAACTGCGGAAGCTTTTGCGGCGCTGTTAAAAATGATGCAGTTCGATCGCGATCCGAACGTGCGCGCCGAAGCCGCTAACTCTTTGTCAAGGTTCGGAACCGAGGCAATTTCTCATTTAGTCGAAGCTTTTCGTCGCGATGATAATTGGCTCGTCCGCCGCAGTATCATGGCTCCGCTGTACGAAATGCAGTGTGCTGATGCAATATTTGAAATTTGTGCGATCGGTCTTGGCGGCGAAGATTTACCTGTTCAGGAAGCAGCAATTGACGGATTTGGTGTGCTGGCAAATACCCAGAAGCAAGAAGAGGCATTGCAGCAATTATTACCTCTAGTAAGTTCGGATTACTGGGGAATTCGGCTGCGAGTTGCTCGCGCGCTGAGCAAATTTGACAATCCTCAAGCTCGCGCTGCTGTGAGCTATTTGGCAAAAGATCGAGATCATCGGGTTGCAGGTGCGACTTTGGAAGCTTCGCTTTAAAACAACGGCTTACAAGCTCAACTGCGCTATCTGCGGTATCGTGCCGAAAAAAACTCGGCCCAGGGAATGTTTAAGCGGTTCTACGGCGAAGAATGGACGCAAGAGTATATTCAAGGATTTTTGTTCAAGTGGGAACGTAAGCTGGCACAATTGGTAAGTAACAAGAATAAATTTTAATAGAAGCTTCAGCCACTACACTAATAAGTGTAGGTTGGCATGAGGAAAATGCCAATGGTCAAAAAAAATCGCAATGTAGTTAGCTCCAATTCAGAAAGTAAAGTCAAAGTCGGACTTTCGCTGACTTCTTCTAGTGCCGATCGGTTAAACGTGATCGCTCGCAAGCTCGGAATATCAAGGTCGGAACTCCTAGAACGCTTGGCACAAGGCGCTCTGGATATTTCTAAGGACAAGACGGAAGTTACTGTCACTTGGAAAAAAGGTGAAGAAACGGAGGTAGAGGCAGCCCACTTGCAAGGGGAAACAGCCGAAGAAAGCGAGTCTAATGACGCTGTAACGGCAGAAACTCTATCGGACTCGGTGAGTGTAAAGCCAAATCCGCTGCCAGAAAGTTACGAAAGTTTACAGCAGCAGTTGAGTGAACGCGAAAGTTCGATCGCTTCTTTACAGCAGCAACTCGCTACTGAAAAGCAAAATCTCGAAAGCCAATTAGCCGAAACAGTAGCGAAGTCAAGTTACGAAAGTTTACAGCAGCAGTTGAGTGAACGCGAAAGTTCGATCGCTTCTTTACAGCAGCAACTCGCTAC
>NZ_JAUBUC010000011.1:0-48017 GCF_036705285.1 Microcoleus sp. B4-C1
GAGCGCGAGCGGACTCGATCCGCTCGCGCTCGACTATTATAATTTACTTGGGGACAATTAATCCACCCTGCCTAGCCCCCCTTAATAAGGGGGGGACAAGATTCTTCTCAAAGTCAACCCCTACTCCCCTTCTTAAGGGGGATTTAGGGGGATCGAGATATGTGCAACTTCACCTTAAATTGGTATCAGTTAACCGTCAACAGTCAACAGTTAACCCAACGATGAAAATCCGCGACGCAGAAGAAAGCGATTTGCCAGCAATTGTCCAAATATATAACGCAGCAATACCGGGCAGAATGGCCACCGCAGATTTAAAACCAGTCTCAGTCGAAAGCCGCCTCCCGTGGTACAGAGAACACTCCCCCAATTCCTGGCCGATTTGGGTAATGGAATCAGAACAAAATATTGTTGGTTGGCTGAGTTTGCAGATTTTCTACGGACGCGCTGCCTATCAGCATACAGCAGAAGTTAGCATCTACGTCGCACCCGATCGCCAACGCTGCGGAATCGGACAAAATTTATTGCAATCGGCAATTGTGCGGAGTCCAGAATTGAAGCTTAAAACTCTCATAGGAATAATTTTTGCTCACAATCAGCCGAGTGTAAGATTGTTTGAGAAATTTGGCTTTCAGCGCTGGGGATATCTGCCACAAGTTGCGGAACTTGACGGCGTTGAAAGAGATGTCGTAATTCTGGGTTTGCGTTGTTAGCTGTAGGGAAACGGCAATGCCAATTGGTGTCAACTTAAACTGTCAGTCCGCCCAATCCTTCCGTCCGCCCCTCAGTCCGCCAGGGAATGAATTCCCTGTCTAATAGCGAAAGTCCTCTTAAGAGGACTAATGAATCTTAAATTTTTCTTCTCAGTCCTCTTAAGAGGACTTTAGCTTTGAGGCAGGGGTTTCAACCCCTGCCGGACTATCGGTTGTACGTTAAGTTGTCACCAATGGGCTCTTGGAGTGTCCTAATTTGGAAGAAACGGCAACACCGTGTCTTGATTTGTAGGGAAACGGCAATGCCGTGTCCTAATTTGGAGGAAACGGCATTGCCGTTTCCCTACCTCAATCTGTTAAAATTTTAATTTCATCCAAAGATGCGATCGCCACATCAGCATTTTCCAAATGACTAACCTCAGCCTTTCCCCAACAAATCCCGATACAGCCAGCCGCGCCCGCATTTTTACCCATCTGAATATCGCCCGCTGAATCTCCCACCATCAAAGTTGCTGCGGGATTTACTCCGAGTTTCTCACAAGCTTGCAAAAACAATTTCGGATCGGGTTTATGAAGCGTTGAATCAACTCCCATTTCTAACTGAATCCACTCGGCTAAGCCGTGGTGTTTCACAAATTTCTGCACCGATTCTGTTGTAGCAGCCGAAAGAATTCCCAATTTTAAACCCGCTTCCGAAAGATATTTCAGCACTTCCAAACTGCCGACAAATAAAGGAGAAACAGCACTCTTTTTAAACATTTCGTCAGCTTCGTCAAAAGCGCGGCGCGCAATAGTTAAAGATTCCAGCCATCCCCGGCCGGTTTCGGCGATGTATCCCGCCGCCACAATCTCATTTTCCCTGCGACTACCGACGGCTAGCAAACCCGTGGGGTCGATGCTGCCAGCTTCGATGCCGAAAGCCATTTGTAAAGGCTCTCCAACGCCCGGAATTTGAGCGTCTGCGAGGCGCGATCGCTTAATTCCCAACAATCTCAAAAATTCTTGAGAATCCTCTAGAGTGCCGTCTTTGTCAAAGATTACGGCTTGGATATTCGAGAAGGTAATGCCCCGACATTTAATAGTTACCAAGAATCTGAACTCCGTAATTTTTATATTTTTTTCTATCTTCCCATATTGCGCTATTTTTAGCAATTGTTTTTAGCGCAACATAACTCTCTTGTCCCCCCCTTATTAAGGGGGGCTAGGGGGGATCTGGCCTTAACTATTACGAGATATATCGTACTCTTGTCCTCCCCTTATTAAGGAGGGTTAGGGGATATCTGGCCCTAAGAATGACGATCGCACGCACTCAACAACTCCTGACAAACTCCCTCAAAACACTGCAACACATCAACATTCGTAAACCTGACAACTTGCAGTCCATACCCCTCGAAAATCCCTGTTCTTTCCGCATCATATTGTTTCCCCTGTTCAGTAAAATGACTCTCGCCATCAACCTCAATTACCAATCTTAAAGCAGCACAATAAAAATCTACAATAAAATTGTCGATGGGTCGCTGTCTCAAAACTCTAAAAGGGAAATTTCTCAGAAAATCTTCCCAAAGTTTCTTTTCGGCTGGAGTTGGATTTTTCCGAAGTTCCTTGGCGATAGGGATGAGTTTTGGGTTGTAAGGTAGGTGGAAATTCGAGTCGTTTAATTTGATCATCATCCTCCTAATCTCGATCCGGAGATCCCCCCTAGCCCCCCTTAAGAAGGGGGGGACAAGACTCTTCTCAAAGTCAACCCCTACTCCCCTTCTTAAGGGGGATTTAGGGGGATCTCCGGGGGACAAGAGTTTAACTGCCTAATCTAATCTCAAACATCATAAATCACAACTCCAAAATATTTAAAATCTTCCTACTAAATTAGCCACCATTAATCCTAGTACAACCGGCTGGATGGGCTTAACCATATGTCTTTGAAAACCAGCTTCGATCGCCCTTTCGCGTTCTTTATCGCCCGCATAGGCAGTCAGCGCCGCGGCTGGGATTTCTCCTCCGGCTTCCGCAGCCAGAGCTCGCACTTCTCGAATTAAGAAATACCCATCTTCCTCTGGCATTCCGATATCGGAGATGAGCACGTCATATCTGCCCGGATTTTCAGTCAAAGCAGCGATCGCACTTCTGGCAGATTCAACAGCCAAAACCTCCGCCCCGTAGCCTTCAAGCACAAATTGTAAGAAGTCGCGG
This sequence comes from Microcoleus sp. B4-C1, assembly GCF_036705285.1. Lineage (NCBI taxonomy): Bacteria > Bacillati > Cyanobacteriota > Cyanophyceae > Oscillatoriales > Microcoleaceae > Microcoleus > Microcoleus sp. B4-C1. The sequence goes on from NZ_JAUBUC010000011.1 coordinate 2,901, forward strand.
GTATCGATCAGATCGTCTACGGCTAAGATGTGCAAACCTTTGAGAGAGGGGACGCGATCGCTAGAGGCGTTTAAAGGCTCTACCAAATCAGTTGACTTTAAATCGATCGCCGATGTCAACTCTGGCGGTAGGGATCGCAACGGCAATCTCACAGTCATTGTAGTTCCTTGTTCCTCACCCGGACTTTCGGCTTGCACCGTTCCCCCGTGCAATTCAACCAGGTGACGCACGATCGACAAACCCAATCCCAGCCCTTGATTAGTCTTAGTGCTGGTGGAATCGCCTTGATGGAAACGATCGAAAATATACGGCAAAAATTGTGCCTCAATGCCTTTTCCGGTATCCCTGACTCGAAGTTGAGCATGATTCTCGATCGCCGATAGCAGGATTTCCACTCGTCCTCCCGCCGGAGTAAACTTAATCGAATTAGACAGAAGATTCCACACAACTTGCTGCAAGCGATTGATATCCCCTAAAACAGTTGTAGAAATCAACTCCGAAACAATTTGAATGTTTTTTGCTTCGGCTGATAATTGAACCCCCTCCAGCGCGGCTTGCACCACTAACCGCAGATCGATCGGACAAATGCACAGTTGAAGCTTGCCACTGGTAATCCGGGAAATATCCAGAATATCTTCGATTAACTGAGATTGCGCCCTCGCGCTGCGATCGATCACCTCTAAAGCCTTAGTAACGGCTGGTTCCTTCAGTTTCCCGGAACGCAGAATTTGTGCCCAGCCCAGGATCGGAGTCAGGGGATTGCGTAATTCGTGGGAGAGATTCGCCAGAAATTCATCTTTACTACGGTTGGCTGTTTCTGCCTGGTGGCGGGCCAACTGTTCATGCAGTAATAACTGCGATCGTACTGTCTCAAACTGCTTGCGCTGCGTGATATCCTCGATCGACAACAGAATCATTAAAGCTTGGTCTTCTCGTTCAAGTTTACAAGCATTCAGCAGCAGGATTTTCTGCCCGATCTGCTCAAACAGGTGCTCCAACTCAAAGTTTTCAAGCTTAACATCACTCACCAGAATATCTTCCAAAATCCATCGCAATTGGGGAATATTCCACTGCCCGTTGCCTAGCTCAAACAGCGAATATTTTGCTGTTTCTGACGGTGAAACCTGAAACAATTCATAAAACGATCGATTTGCTTTATTCACTCGGAAATCAGCATCTAAGACAACTAAAGGCGTTTGCACCGTTTCCACAATGGTTTCAGCATAATTTCGCGCCTCCTCCAAGGTTCTGGCACTGCGTTTAAGAGCATCAATATCGAGCAAAACCATCACCACACCGTCAATCTGGTTTTCCGTTGTTCGGTAAGGACGAATGCGGAGGTTGTACCAATATCCCGATAAAGTTTGAATTTCTTGTTCTTTCGTCTGGAGAGTATCAATCACCTCCAAAATCATCTGTTCCAAGTCAGGAACGTTCAGAGTTGAGCGGATGTCGCTAAAAGGTCGTCCAACATCTGTGGGAATCACACTAAAAATTTGCTGTGCCGTTGGCGTAAAGCGTCGAATCTGTAAATCGTTTGTCAGCATTAAAATAGGGATATTGATACTGGAAAGCAAATTTATCAGATCGTTATTGACCCGGCTTTGTTCAATATTTCGGCTGCGAAGTTCCTCGTTAGTGGTAGTGAGTTCCTCGTTAGTGGCTTGAATCTCTTCTTTGGCAGTTTCTAACTCCTCGTTGGTGCTTTGCAACTCCTCATTGCTCGATAGGATTTCTTCGTTGGCAATTTTGATGTCTTGGTTGAGAGTTTCGTGTTCCTGGATCACCGCTTGCAGTTGCGCTTGCACCGCAGTTTTGTCTTGGTAAGCGGTTGCAAGTGCCTGCCTCAGCAGCTCAATTTCGCGCACTAAATCAGCTTGATCGAAGCTTTCAGAAGGGAGAGTGCTGAAGTTAAGCACCGGGGGTGAAGCCTCTTCAAATACCACCAAAAAGTAGCGTCCTTCGACCGCCTGTGGCTGGAACGGAATCACCTCAAAATTGACGATAGTCGATCGTCGGGCCGATTCAACAACCGATACCCCTTCTTTCCTAACGGTCACGTTCTCCGTTTGTGCCTGATAAATGGCGGTGCGAAGCTCAACTAGCAAGCCTTCCCTTGCCATTGTCAGCAAGTTTAAGTCGGCCGTTCCGAAGGCCAGTCTCAAGTAAGGATTGATGTCTCCCCGTACTTGCAGGATGTTCATGAGCTCGTTGACAACCACACCTGCTAGGGCATAGCGATTCAAAATCAGTTGGTCTGTTTCTCGCTGTAAATCAAAGCTATTTGTCAAATTTTCCTTCACTCCCTGCTGTTCACGTGCTTTAGCTACGGGATAGGAACTAGGCGTAAACGAAAAAGTCGGACGAGTCGCCGTCAAGTTTTTGGCATAAATTTTATATTTTTTTTCCACTGAAGTAAACAAGTATGAGAATTTTCCGGTACTCTCAGAAGTGCCTAACAACAGAAAGCCATTTGGGTTAAGACTGTAATGAAAAATGGGCATCACTTTTTTTTGCAATGACTCTCCCAAGTAGATCAGGACATTGCGACAGCTAACTAAATCGAGATTGGAAAAAGGCGGGTCGCTACCTAAGTCCTGTCGGGCAAATACACACAGTTCGCGGACTGCCTTGCTGATTCTATAGCTACCTTCTTCTTGGGCAATAAAGTAGGCACTACGTCGTTCTGGTGAAACATCTACCATCTGGTTTTCTGAGTAGACGCCAGACCTCGCTTTGCCAATTGCCTGTTCGCTAATGTCTGTGGCAAAAATCTGGATCGATGGCTGGATGACTCGATCCCCCAAAAACTCTAACAAGCAAATCGCGATCGAATAAACTTCTTCACCTGTCGAACATCCCGCCACCCAAATCCGAATCGGAGTTTCGGCCGATTTATTTTGGGTAATCCTGGGGAAAACCAGTTCTGTTAACTTTTCAAAGGCTTCGGGATCGCGGAAGAAACTGGTAACGTGGATCAGGATTTCTTCATATAGGGCTGTGACTTCAGCCGAATGGTGTCGAAGATGTTGGGCGTAATCATTCAAGGTTTCCAGCTTGTACAGTACCATCCGTCGCTGAATGCGTCGAGCGATCGTGGTGGGTTTGTAGTGGCTAAAATCTACGCCTGTGGTCGATTTCAGCAGCGCAAAAATACTTGCCAGGGCATTTTCCTGTTCGGGCGATTCTTCAACTTTTGTCAGGGGAAGCGGGCCAGTGAGAAGGGGATTGTGACTATAGTTTGCCAGTTCCTCGGCAATTTTTTCCGGTGGGAGAACGAAATCGACATTGCCTGTGGCAACAGCGGTATTCGGCATACTATCGACTTTTGCTGTGTCTTGACATTGAGCAAAAGTCATGCCTCCGGCTGCTTTGATTGCCTTGAGCCCCAGTGAACCGTCTCCGTCTCCCCCGGATAAAACTACGGCGATTGCTTTGTGCCCGCGATCGACTGCCAATGAGGTAAAAAACGCATCTCCCGGCATATATTTGCCATAAATCTTCTCGCGAGGCGATAGTTTCAGCGCGCCGTTAGATACCACCATCTTGGTGTTGGGCGGAATAACGTAGACTTGATTGGGCTCTACAGCTATGCCGTCTTTTACCTCATTAACAGGCATTTGCGTCGTTCTCGCGAGAATCTCGCTCAGCAGACTTTTGTGATCGGGGGCTAAATGCTGAATCAGCACAAACGCCATACCCGTATCGCTCGGTAAATGGCTCAGTAACTGCGTGAATGCTTCCAACCCTCCTGCTGAGGCCGCAATCCCAACAATGGGAAAGGGGGCATCGGTTTCGGCTAATTGTTCGCTGTCGAGGGCGGCTGGTGCGATCGATTCTTCCGGTGTATTTTCTTGAGATAATTGATGAGAAGTCATGATATGAAGTCCTCGACTTCAGTTATTTAGCAGCATACCTATCTGGAAAGTGTGCGACTGATTAATTCAGAATATTTTGATAGTTAGTTAAGTTGCCATCATAACGCAACTCCCTTAAGGGTGAGCTACACTCTTGGAGCCATGAGCTGTATGCGATCGAAGAACTCTCTCTGCTTTTGGGGCGATCGCCAAGAGAAGCTAGCAATAACCACTGATATTTGTTGACCTACTTAACTTTTTTCAGCGACCAGTGCAGCAGACAGCGCAATTACAGATTCTGTATTAATTCTAGCAGTATAAGCGACTTGTGCACCTTGTATTCCCTTTAAATCTTCAACTCGTTTGTGAATTTCTGACACTCCAGCAGCTTTTAATGCTGTTAAAAATGCTGGGTCATTGTAAACATCTTCGGAAAACGAAACTTCGTCACTTTTAGAAAGATTTTGGATGCGGGCGGCTTTGTTGACGGTCGAACCAAAATAGTCGATCGAATTATTGAGATTTACCAGCAAAGCCGTACCTCGGTGAATGCCAATTCTGACTTGAATCCACTCTTGTGGTTGGCGAGTTGAGTTGTATTCTCTGAAACAGGCCACAGCACCGGCGGCGGCCATAATTGCTTGTTCGTTACTGATAAAGGAAGCCATGACGGCATCGCCGATGGTTTTAATGACTTTACCGCCAAATTTCTCGATCGACTCAAAGAAAATTTCAAAATGATCGCGCACAATATTGTAAGCTTTGGTATCTCCCAGTGTTTCGTACATTCTGGTAGAACCGGTAATATCAGTAAACATAATAGTAATTGCCCGAATCTTGACTCGCTCTCTTTCCGAGATTACTTGATCGCCGAACAAACGCTTATAATCCGGGTGATGAAGCAGTTGCATTCCTGACAGCCGCAGGGGCAGTTGCTCTACTGTCAATTCATCTGGCAATTCATCGGAATGCAAAATCAGCCCCGACAAATTGTGTTCCGTATTAGTTAATTCTATCTTGACTTTTCCGGGACGCACGGCCAGCTCTTGTTTGTCAAAATCTGGGCCGGCCAACTGCTGGAGTTGAATTTCTTGTATGGTTTCTGTTTCTTCGCCTTCAACCTTTAAAATCCCTTTAGCTAAAGTCAAGGGACAGCAGTAGCGATATCGACCGTTTTCTAAGGTAACAATCTCCGATTCGGTGCAGTATAAAGGCGTTACCAGTTGCAGTTTGCTCTGAAGTACGGGAGGGGGAGCGCAGACGGGCCGCAGTTGCGGGTCTTCGATTTCTTTGTTCAGGGAAAAAGTAACTTCGACGCGATCGAGCAAATCAATTTTAAACTCGCGATCGCACATCGGGCAAAAAGACATTTCTGATGTGTCTGCCAAATCTTTAAATTCTTCTGTAATCATGTTGCAGTGGGGGCAGTGAATATCCCAGTGCAAGTCGAAGGCACCGGCTTTCACTCCGTGCAGAAATTCGGAAGTAATTTTTTTAACATTCTTGACTGTATCGCCTGCTACGTAGTATGGATTAATTCTCAATCTCTGCAAAATGTGGGAACCGGTTAACCAGTTTTCGATTTGGTCGATCGTTCCTTTGCTCGAATTGGGACGTTTTTTGAGCTGTTCTAATTTTTCTTTTAATAGTGCGATGTTCATGATCCACTTGCCTTTGAGCCTCATGGCAAGAAATTTCTAAGTATTATTTTGTGTAATTTGCTTGTCTAGTTTGTTTTTGCCTGAGAATGCTGATGAGTTTGCACTTGTGCGGATGTCCCTGATGTTTGTAAATCTTAACAAATTAGCAGCATAAAGGCTAGGTTTATTTAGGAAGATCGATCGCGCTGCCACTTGTTTTAATTTAAAGTGCGATCGGTGCATCTGCCAGCAGGAACATATTAAATTGTTGCTAATTGGTAATTGCTAATTGGTAATTGCTAATTGTCAACCACTAAGTAGGGAGACAGCAATGCCCATAGGTGTCAACTTAAGCTGTTAGCTCGCCAAGTTCGTTAGTCATCCCGTCAGTCCGCCAGGGGTTTCAACCCTTGCCGGACTATGGGTTTAACGTTAAGTTGACACCTATGGGCAATTCCGTTTCCCTACAAATGCGCGCGTACTTTTCAGAATTGATATTAATTGGTAATTAATGATTGGTAATTGGGACGTTTAAGGCAAAAAAAAAGAGGGAATTTTCCCTCTTTTAATAACACTAACTGTGATGTTATTCTTCCGTCGCAGGAGGGATTTCTTCCTCTACATCTAATACTGCTTCGGGTGCTGCTTCAGGTGCTGCTTCGGGTGCTGCTTCGGGTGCTGCTTCGGGTGCTGCTTCGGGTGCTACTTCAGGTGCTACTTCCGGCAGATCCTCTTCCATTGCTGAGGGCACATCTTCGAGTTCGTCGGAGAGGTCATCATCAGCATCGATCGAGTCTACAGGAATGTCTATGCCTGCTTTAGCTTGCTTTTGAGCCAGCATTTTCTCGCGGAACTTAGCTGCCATTTCCTCAGCTTTTTCGTATACCAATTCGCGATTTTTGACCATCGCTCCAGGCTCCGGTTCCAACTGCTTGGTGGAGAGAGAAATCCGGCCTCTCTCGGCATCCAAGTCAATGATCATCACTTTCACTTCGTCGTTAACATTGAAAACGCTATGAGGCGTATCGATGTGATCGTGCGAAATTTCCGAGATGTGCAGCAAGCCGCTGACGCCGCCGATGTCGATAAAGGCACCGTAAGGCTTGATACCGCGTACTGTACCGATGACGACTTCCCCGACTTCGAGGCGGTTCATCTTGCGCTCAACTAAGGCGCGACGATGACTCAACACTAGGCGGTTGCGATCTTCGTCTACCTCTAAGAATTTTAATGGTAATTCTTCGGCGACTAATTCTTCCTTCGGTTTGCGGGTACTGATGTGAGAACCGGGAATAAAGCCTCGCAAGCCTTCTATTCTCACGAGTGCGCCGCCGCGGTTGGTGGCAAATACTTGCGATCGTACTGTGGCATCTTCTGCTTGCAGTTGTCGCACTCTTTCCCACGCCCGCATATACTCGATGCGCCGGATGGACAGGGTTAACTGTCCGTCTTCATTTTCATCGGTTAGAATGAAAAATTCTCTGGTTTCGTTTGATTGCAATACCTCTTCAGGGCTTTCCACTCGATTGATGGACATTTCCTGAATGGGAATGTACGCTGCTGTTTTAGCACCGATATCAATCAGAGCGCCCCTCGGTTCTATACTAAAAACTGTACCCGCTACTACATCGCCCGGGCTAAAGTGATAGTCATATTTATCAAGTAGGGCTGCAAAATCTTCGTGAGTAAAGCCGATGTCTTTGACTGTGGTTTTGAGATTGACCATGCGAATAGTTTCCTAGGATTTCTCTCCTTCATGTTTTTCGTTTGTGCCGGCAGATATTCGAGATTTTGGTGAAAAAGCGATTAACTTTTTTCCAAATCTTTTACTAAAGTCAGTTTTTGCTAACTTTTGCCGGGTGCAACTGCACACCAGCGCTTGCCATTACTGTTACTCCATACTCTGTGTTAAAACGTTGAATCTTAACATTCCGAGTCAAGTAGACTATTTTGACACTCTCAGGTATAAATAAACTGAGATTCTTCATCTTTACATTTTTGATTTACTACCGCCTTGGGACTGGTTGGCTCGGTGTGCTTTTGTGTTGCACTTTCAACGGGACAATTACCGCCTCAAACTTCCCAGCCCTGTACGCATAGTATTTTGCACGGGTTGTGCCTCCCATGAATGGGGTAATGTTAGCTTCGACAATGTTTCGAGAGCTTGTTAGACCTGCAACACTGTTCCAGTGACCTTAGAACTGTTTAATTGCAGATGACAGAGCAGGGGACTAGCTACGCATCCACAGGGTGTCGTGACTCTCAAAACGTAGGCAATTAAGCCTTAGTCTGGTCAGTATGGCTTGCCAGATTTCTCTTACAAGCCCCGTGTCTTTAGACCGGGGTTACTGACTCAACGAGCCGACTTGCTGGCGACAGGATTACTCCAGTCTAAGTAGAGGTCGGTTTCTCCAGAAGCGTAAATTTCGGTATGTCCTACCGTATTTAATTAGTCACCGAGCTTTAGTTAGGTTTTGTTCAAATGCGAGCTTTCCTAAACTGCAACACCGTTAGGTGTGACTACGCACTCAACTAATCCAGTTAAGTTTTTACGTTGTCTAGTTATACTCTATTTTAGACCGATGACGATCATATCACACCCAGCACTATTACTGAGAAAAAAGAACACTCGCTCGAAAGAGAGTCCCTTGAGTCGCTATTCCTCCCGGCCTTCCTCGCGACAAGGTTTTCAATCTCCCAAAATATTTCTATAAATTAATTTAAGCGAGCTTAGCTGGGACTAGCGCAGGATGCTGGGCTTTCTCGATCGACTGCTTCGGAATCCGGCAAATCTGCGTCAAAATTCGGTCTAGTTTCTGTATCTTCAGCTTCGTTGAGGGGATTCTGAAGGTGATTTAGGGTATCTACAAAATCTCGGATGCCTCGAAATTGCCGATATACCGAGGCAAAACGGACATAAGCGACTTCGCTGAGGGGTCGCAGGTGCAACAGCACCAGTTCCCCTATTTCTGAACTGGCGATTTCTCGGAGCGATCGACCTTGAAGTTGCGCTTCAATTTCTTCAGCCAGAGTTTCGAGATGCCCCGAAGACAAACCTGTTTTTTCGCAGGCCCGAATCAATCCCCTGACTAATTTTGACCTGTCAAAAGATTCGCGCTTGCCGTCCCGCTTGATCACCGTAATCGGCACAAATTCTATGCGTTCGTAGGTTGTGAAGCGGTGCTGGCAGTTCAAACACTCACGCCGCCGACGGATGCTTTGACCTGATTCGGCTGAACGCGATTCTAGAACGCGGCTATTTGTGTGTTGGCAGGAGGAACAGCGCATGATTGCTGAGTTTAACAGGCATTGCCAGCAAATTGCCATTCATCTAACCCCTTGGGGTCTGATGAATGGCTGGACTAGAAAAATCACTTAGCACACAGCGGTGAAAGAGTCCCGCACCAAATTAGATCACTATGATGCGGGCTAACCGCAGTCCGGTTCAGGATATTTTGGACTTACCGCAGGCGTATAGCTAATTATTTGCCAATCCGGGGAGGTTCCCGAAAGGCGATCGCAAAAAATAGTACGCCTATGGCTAAAGCCAGAATCAAAATGTAAGCAACACTTTCCATGTTAAATTTTCCCTATCTTCCCTTGCCGTATTATTTTATCGTGAACAAACCTGACGGTCAACTGAGTACAGTTAGACCGCAGGCTTCTTTTTCCTTTTTTTCAAAGGCTTTTTATAGTGAGGTAGTTCCACCCCCACTTGCTAATATAGTATCAGAGTATTTCCCGATCATCTTGGGGTTTAAAAGAATAATTGTCGGTTTCGGTACCAAAACCCAACAAACCTTTCATCCCAAGGAGTAATTCCCAACGGGGTACGGGGCCGAGCGCTCAGATTAATCCCCTCTAAATATACGTTCGGGACTTCCCGGCTGGTAGTTAATTGCTGGTTTTATTCTTAACTAAAAAAACCCGGTTTCTTGAAGAAACCGGGTTTTTGTGTAGCGGGGAAGTTTCCCCCCTACCCAGAGGCTGGCAAAATTTAGAGAGGTTCTTGTCTTCTGGTGGTTACGTCGCCCAGTTTTTGGAACAGGCCCCACTCGACTTGTTCTTCCAAGTCAGCCTCAACTCCAGCAAACACGTCGCGGAAAATAGTCCGAGAACCGTGCCAGATATGGCCGAAGAAGAATAGCAAAGCAAAGCAAACGTGTCCGAATGTGAACCAACCGCGAGTCGAAGTGCGGAAAACGCCGTCCGAGTTCAAGGTTTCGCGATCGAATTCAAACACTTCACCCTTTTGAGCAGCGCGAGCAAACTTCTTAACATCTAGAGGATTATTAAAGGTTTGACCGTTAAGTTCACCACCGTAGAAGCTGACGGTAACTCCGCTTTGTTCAAAGCTGTATTTTGATTCAGCACGGCGGAAGGGGATGTCAGCGCGAACGACCCCATCTTTGTCCGTCAAAATTACTGGGAAAGTTTCAAAGAAGTTGGGGAGGCGGCGAACCGACAATACCCGACCTTCGCTGTCAGTAAATACTGGATGGCCCAGCCAAGATTTAGCAATACCGTCGCCATTGACCATCGCGCCGGCCCGGAACAAACCGCCTTTAGCAGGAGAGTTGCCCACGTAGTCGTAGAAAGCCAATTTTTCAGGAATTTGTTCGTAAGCTTCTTGGAAGCTTTGGCCACCGGCCAAGCTAGCTTGAGCTCTGCGATCGATTTCTTGTTGGAAATAGCCGCCGTCCCACTGATAGCGAGTCGGGCCAAAAAGTTCGATCGGAGTTGCAGCAGAACCGTACCACATCGTACCCGCAACCACAAAGGCTGCAAAGAACACAGCAGCGATACTGCTAGAAAGTACAGTTTCGATATTCCCCATCCGCAGGGCTTTGTAAAGACGTTCCGGCGGCCGCACTGTCAAGTGGAACAAACCGGCAATTACGCCGACTACGCCCGCTGCAATGTGGTGAGCCACGATGCCGCCCGGATTGAACGGATCGAAGCCTTCAGGGCCCCAAGAAGGCGCCACTGGCTGGACGTGACCGGTCAGGCCGTAGGGGTCGGACACCCACATTCCCGGCCCAAAAAGTCCCGAAAGGTGAAATGCGCCGAAGCCGAAGCAAAGCAAGCCGGAGAGGAACAGGTGAATGCCAAACATTTTTGGCAAGTCAAGGGCTGGTTCACCGGTGCGAGGGTCTCTGAAAAGTTCTAAGTCCCAAAATACCCAGTGCCAAACTGCTGCTAAGAACAGCAGGCCAGAGAGGACGATGTGAGCGACGGCGACGCCTTCAAAGGACCAGAAGCCCGGATCGACGTTACCTTCGCCAGTGATGCTCCAACCGCCCCAAGAACCCGTAACTCCCAAGCGAGTCATGAAGGGCAACACGAACATCCCTTGACGCCACATTGGGTTCAGAACTGGGTCTGTGGGATCAAAAACTGCTAGTTCATAAAGGGCCATTGAGCCGGCCCAACCTGCCACGAGGGCAGTGTGCATTAAGTGTACAGAAATCAATCGGCCTGGGTCATTTAAGACGACTGTGTGTACGCGATACCAGGGTAGTCCCATTGACTGCGGTTCTCCAAGGTGTAAGTGATGATGTCTATTTTTACGGAAAAATCAGATTTTGAATCCCCAGCAGTTACCTGCAGGGTTTAAACTCTGCCTTTTGCCGACTGCCATCTACCTTCAAAGGTGGAGGCATAAAAATGAAAGTTATTTAAAGAAGTGTATCGAGTGTTAGAACCGATTGCAATATGTTGAGCATTACATTAGTTGCGGGTTGCCCATTTCGCAGCGGGCGGCGATCGTCCCGAGGCGTTCGAGGACTTGCTCGGCATCGATCAGTCTGGTGAGGGTGACGTTGCCGATATTTTTGGCGGGATCGGCAGGATCGGGACGGACTGCGGGTTGGACTTCTACCATGAGTACGGCGTCTTCTACGCGGTAGAGCCACATTTTTTCGTTGCGATCGGAAAGACAGAGGTTGAGCTGTTGGATGTCCGGCGCCCGCCTCCAGGCGGCGTGACTCCACTCGCCACCTACGCCCCAGACGCGCCCAACTTTCCAGCCGTCGGATAAGAAGAAGTATTTCACTTGTGTACGCTTGTTGAGATTTTTTTGTCTAACATAACGCAAAACTGCAATTGTACGGAACTATCGAACTGCGAAGGCGCGAAGGGTGCATATTAAATATGGTTATTCGATCGACTATTGCCTATAATATGCTATGTAAGGCATAATTTACTCAAATTAAGATAGCAGATAGTAGATTTACCGATCATTAGAATAAGTTAATCGAGCAAGAAACAGATGACAATTAGCCTGAAGACTATTATGGAGAATTTGCCTCCCGAACAACGAGCAATAGTCGAAAAGCGATCGGTTGAATTAATGGCTGAAGAAATGACCTTGCAAGACTTACGAAAAGCAAGGAAATTTACTCAGATTCGCATGGCAGAATTATTAAATATGCGTCAAGAAAATGTCTCGCGGCTAGAACGCCGTGCGGATTTGTTGGTATCTACTTTGCAAAGTTATATCGCGGCAATGGGTGGGGAGTTGTCATTTGTCGTAGAATTCAAAGATCGACCCCCCGTAAAAATTACTGGATTAACATTGATGTTTGAAGAAAGCAGCTACACTAATGGAGAGGAAGAGTTTTAATTGAGGAACACCGTTTTTTTAGTGAGAGCGATCGAGTCTTCAAAGTCGTTTGCGGTGTGCAAAATGTTGGATTAGCTGAGAGTATTTAGGCAAGTAGCTTGGGTTAGGTTGGGATCGACGGTGGCGAGGGTTAGTTCGTAATGAACGGCGGTGGCGGCAATGAATCTATCTGCGGGGTCTTGGTGTATTATATCTAGTTGACGGCTCAGAATCGCAATTTCATTGGTGAGGATTGCTTCTTTTGTGTCGAGTTCTTGTAGGCTTTTTTGAATCCATTTTTCTGGTGTGGGTTCTAGGGTTAATCTTCCTTTTTCGGCGAGTAGTAGGGTTTCCCAAATGCTAATGGGACTTAACCAAAGTTCGTTTTCTTCGTTAGCAATCGCCGTTTGTAAAGTGGTTGATAGGCGAGGATTCCCAAGACGATACCAAAGCCAAATGTGGGTATCTAGTAAGAGTTTCATGACAGGACATCCCAAGTTACGATGTTAGAGGTTGGCTCGATGATATCTCCGATAATTTTGCCGCTATCTTTGACAGATCCGAAGGCTGCTCGTTTACTTTTTTTGATGGGGGAGATAATGGCAACAGCCCGATCGTTTTGGGCGATGGTGAGGGGTTCGCCGGTTTGTATGGCTTGGGTGAGTAGGGCTTGGATGGTTTCGGGAAGGTCGGAAAGGGCGATCTGTGTCATGGTGTTAGTGGGGTGAGGGTATAGGGACTTACCGTACATCGATTTTAAGCTGTTGTGCATCTAGATTATCTATGATATTAGAGGGGGAGAGGATTTGACGATTTTTGGAATGTTGGGTTTCGTTCCTCAACCCAACCTACAATTTAAGCCAATTCTAGGGAAAGAAAACACGCCCTAGTCCTACCCGGACTAAAACCTAATTTTGCCAGATGTCTATTATTCAATCTAAAATCTAAAATCTAAAATCTAAAATCGAATGACCGCACAAACACCAGTACAATTCCAAGACAGTTTCGACATCATCGTAGTAGGTGGCGGACACTCCGGCTGCGAAGCCGCCCTCGCCACTTCTCGCCTCGGCTGTCGCACCCTTCTCCTCACCCTCAACCTCGACAAAATTGCGTGGCAACCTTGCAATCCGGCTGTCGGCGGCCCGGCTAAAACCCAACTTACTAACGAAGTTGATGCGTTAGGCGGGGAAATTGGCAAAATGGCCGATCGCACCTACTTACAAAAGCGCGTCCTCAACGCATCGAGAGGCCCCGCAGTGTGGGCGCTGAGAGCACAAACAGACAAGCGGGAATACGCCGCTGTGATGAATAATATTGTTGAAAATCAAGAGAATTTAACCATCCGCGAAGCGATGGTAACAGACTTAGTTTTGGGCAAAAATGAAGAAGTTATCGGAGTCGAAACATACTTCGGCGTCGCTTTTGAATGCAAAGCAGTAATTCTCACCACAGGCACTTTTTTAGGTGGCACGATTTGGGTAGGCAATAAGTCGATGCCCGCCGGACGTGCGGGAGAATTTGCCGCCGTTGGTTTGACGGAAACTCTCAACCGTTTGGGCTTTGAAACTGGCAGATTGAAGACTGGAACTCCGGCAAGAGTTGACAAACGTACTCTCGATTACACCAACCTAGAACCGCAGCCGGGAGATACAGAGGTTCGCTGGTTTAGTTTCGATCCAGAAGTTTGGATCGAACGGGAACAAATGCCTTGTTATTTAACTCGAACTACGCCAGCTACTCATCAGTTAATTAGAGACAATTTGCACCTTTCTCCAGTCTACGGCGGCTGGGTTGATGCTAAGGGGCCGCGCTATTGTCCGAGTATTGAAGATAAGATTGTGCGGTTTGCGGATAAGGAAAGTCACCAGATTTTTATTGAACCCGAAGGTAGAGATATTCCTGAACTTTATATCCAAGGATTTTCTACTGGTTTACCAGAAAATTTGCAGTTGCAAATGCTGCGGACTCTTCCGGGTTTGGAAAAGTGCGAGATGATGCGCCCTGCTTATGCTGTGGAGTATGATTATTTGCCGGCTACTCAGTGCTTTCCAACGCTGATGACTAAGAAGATCGAAGGGCTGTTTTGCGCGGGTCAGGTGAACGGTACAACTGGATATGAGGAGGCGGCTGCACAGGGGATTGTGGCGGGGATTAATGCCGCGAGGTTTGCGAAAAATCAGGAGATGATTGTGTTTCCTCGCGAGCAAAGTTATATCGGCACTTTGATCGATGATTTGTGTACGAAGGATTTGCGGGAACCTTACCGGATGTTGACTTCGCGATCGGAATATCGGCTATTATTGCGATCGGACAATGCGGATCAACGCTTGACGCCGCTGGGACGGGAAATTGGCTTGATTGACGATCGCCGGTGGGAGTTGTTCGATCGCAAACAAGCTAATATTGTGGCAGAGAAGGAACGCTTGTACTCGACGCGGGTGAAAGAACACGAGGAAGTAGGCAAGGCAATTTTTGCTGACACTCAACAAGCGATTAAAGGTTCAATTACTCTGGCTGATTTGTTGCGTCGTCCTGGTTTTCATTATGTGGATTTGGAACGCTACAATTTAGGCAATTCTAGTCTGAAGTTGGCTGAGAAAGATGGTGCAGAAATTGACATCAAATATTCCGGCTACCTGCAAAGACAGCAAAATCAAATCGATGACATTGCCAAACACGAACGCCGACAATTGCCTGCAGATTTGGATTACATGGCAATTACAACTCTATCCAAAGAATCGCGGGAAAAATTGGCTAAGGTGAAACCGCTGACGATTGGCCAAGCTGCCCGAATTGGTGGGGTGAATCCGGCTGATGTTAATGCTTTGTTGATTTTTCTGGAAGTGCGAAACCGTCAGCAGCCAGCGGGTGTTGCTAAATAAGCTAAACTATAGCAATCCTAAATCATTTGCATAATTATTGTAGGGGCAATCCGACCCCTACTCCCCGTGGTTGCCCGATAGATAGGGGGTAGGCACGGGGAGTAGGGGTAGCACTACCCCTACAAATTTATCTGAATCATTTAGGATTGCTATAGAGGTGTCTCAAGACTCCCTTGAGTTTTATTAAAAATAGCAATTTTTGCAGGATTCGTAAACTTTTTACCCCACCCCAACCCTCCCCTTATCAAGGGGAGGGAGTAAGAAATTCACAAATGATTTAGGATTGCTATAGCAGTATGAAAAAGTGTGACTATTGTGGCACCACTATTTTGTTCTGCGGCTTTCATAGTGATGGATATAGATTCTGGGCTTTGCTGAGTCACGGTATGAATAAACTTTTCGCTTGATGTTACAAAAATCACCCGACTGGGCTTATAAAAATTCCGAAATCTTGAATTTATACCTGTATTCAGCAAAGCCACAAAAAAGGAAAACTGGCAGAATGTCAACTCTAATTGATGAAATTCTGCCAGTATATTGTAGATATTGATCAATCCTCGAACCAAGTCTGAATTTCGCAAATATTCCGCATAAGAATCAGCGTTCATCGGTGGTTCAAACCTCCCCAAAGTCCCCACCAGTGTTGCCCCCTCAAAGCCTTAAAAGAACAGCGAGATGCCTTGCTATACGCTTATATACGTGCTCACTGGTGGTACTGGGGAATAGAGCGGAATGAGGTATTGGGCGATCGCACAATCGGCTACATAATCATTCCCCAACTTTCATAAAGAGTGCGAGAGAGAGGGGGAGACAGCGAGAGGGAGAGGGGGAGAGAGAGGGGGAGAATGGGGAAACACAGTTAAATTCATCCGTGTATCCGTGTCCGAATCCGTGTCGTGCCCTTCTTCCCTCTTCCTTCTTCCTTCCTCCTTCCTTTAATGTGCCCAGAGAATCACACCAGCTTCATAAGGACTGCTGAGATTATCGTGCTTGGGCAAAACGCGCAACGACAAACCTTGCAAACCGCTAGAAGTATAAGTAATGTCAGCCGTATAAAGGCTAGCATTGTTAGCATCTTCTCCCAAATACTCCATCACCACCGGCACGCCACCAATGATATCGCCGTTAGCATCAACCGAGCCTTGATAAAGTTCAACTTGCACGTCTGCAGGCGTCAATCCCATCAGATTAATCCGAGATTTAACAGAGATCGACTGATTGACCTTAACTTCCTTATCCTGGGAAATATCAACAGCCTCAATCTTAATATCGTGCCACTTCGCGAGAACGTGCTTCTTCCAGTGAGACAACTCCTTGGCCGGAGCGCAATTATCAGAAGTCATCGTGAAGAATCGATCGCTCACCGGGAAATAAGCCCGCCGCGCGTAATCCTTCACCATCCGAGCAGTATTGAAGAAAGGACAGTTCAAGCGAATAGAATCCTTCATTTTCTCCGTCCAACCGCGGGGAATGCCATCAGCATCCCGGTTGTAAAACAGCGGTACAACTTCCTTTTCCATCAAGTCGTACAAAGCATTCGCCTCGACATCATCCTGATACTTAGTATCTTCGTAAAATTCCCCATGTCCGATCGGCCAACCGGTACGAACATAATCAGCCTCATCCCACCATCCGTCTAGAATGCTCAGATTCGGCAAACCATTCATCGAAGCTTTCATCCCGGAAGTACCCGAAGCCTCACGCGGGCGGCGCGGCGTATTCAGCCACACATCGCAGCCAGACACCATCATCCGAGCAACGTTAATGTCGTAGTTCGGTAAAAACACCATCGAGCTCATCGTCTCGTGCTCGCGGATGAAGTGAACGATATCTCGAATCAATTCCTTACCCGGAATATCCATCGGGTGAGCCTTCCCAGCAATCACAAACTGCACCGGGCGATTTTGATCCCGCATGATCCGCATAATTCGATCGACATCGCGCAAAAACAGCGTCGCCCGCTTGTAAGTAGCAAAGCGGCGTGCAAACCCGATCGTCAGCACCTTCGGATTGAGAGCCTCCCGCGCGTGTTCGATTTCCGTTTGGGCCGCACCGCGCTCGCGCAAAGTCTTTTGCAGCCACTCCCGTGCGAACACCACCAACTCCGATCGACAGCGTTCGTGATTGCGCCACAATTCCTCATCAGGAATCGACGAAAGCCTGTCCCAGAGACGATCGTCCTTACCGGTCATTTCCCAGTCCGGGCCAAGGTATCGATCGTATAACTCCTGAGTAGACTTCGCCACACAACTGCGAGCGTGTACCCCGTTGGTAATCGAAGTAATCGGTACTTCTTCCTG
Source organism: Microcoleus sp. B4-C1 (assembly GCF_036705285.1). Taxonomy (NCBI): domain Bacteria; kingdom Bacillati; phylum Cyanobacteriota; class Cyanophyceae; order Oscillatoriales; family Microcoleaceae; genus Microcoleus; species Microcoleus sp. B4-C1. Next base: position 20,187 of record NZ_JAUBUC010000011.1, read on the forward strand.
CGGCAAACCCGGCCACAAACCCTGAAACATCGGGCGCGACACCACACCATGCAAAGCCGCCACCCCGTTGACAAAACTCGACATTTTAATTGCCAAAATTGCCATATTCAGAGGTGCGGACAAATCGCCAGTATTCTCCCGGCCCAATCCCAGAAACTCATCTTGCGACAAGCCAAACATCTTGGGATACTGACCTAAATAGTGCATCACCATATCCGGCTCGAACAAGTCAAACCCAGCCGGCACCGGCGTGTGAGTCGTAAACATACTGCTCGAAACCACCACCTGTTCCGCTTCTACGAAACTCAGGTGATATTCCTCCATCAGCATCCGAATGCGTTCCAAAGCCATGAAAGCCGCGTGGCCTTCATTCATGTGATAAGCCGTAACTGTCAGCCCCAATGCCTTGAGCATTTTCACGCCGCCAATACCCAGCATGATTTCTTGGTGCATCCGCAGAGTTTTATCACCGCCATACAGTTGGTCGGTAATATCTTGGTCGTAGCGACTATTAGGTTCAATATTTGTATCCATTAGGTACAAAGGAACCGTTCCCACTTGTACCCGCCAAATCCGGGCGTACACCTTGCGGCCGGGATAGTCTACCTCAATCCGCAATTCCGAACCGTCGGGATTGCGTTCTGGGTGCAGCGGCATATTGTAGAAATCGTTGAGCGGATAGCGTTCTTGCTGCCAGCCGTCGGCGTTGAGATACTGCGAAAAATAGCCTTCTTGGTAAAGCAGGCCGACACCGACTAAGGGCAAGCCCAAATCGCTAGCTGATTTGAGGTGGTCGCCTGCGAGCACACCCAAACCGCCCGAATAGATCGGTAGGGCTTTAACTAAGCCGAATTCCATCGAAAAGTAAGCGTAGCATTCTTGCTGCTCGGTGCCGCGCTGTTTGCGGTACCAGGCGCGGTTTTTGAGATAATCGTCTAACTGCTGGGCTGCTCGGTTCATTTGGGCAATGAAGCCTTCGTCTTCTGCCATTTCTTGCAGTCGCTCTTGAGATATGGTTCCGAGCATCAGCACCGGGTTTTGGTTGCTGGAGTCCCACAGGTCTCGATCGAGGCGGCGGAAGAGGTCTTTGGTATCGACGTTCCAGTCCCAGTGCAAGTTGTAGGCAAGCTTGCGTAGGGGTTCGAGAATTGTCGGTAGCGACGGGGAAACGTTAAATGTGCGAATTGGCTGCATAGACAAAGCATTTATGTTGGGGTAGCGATATTTTCCTCTGTCTTTGGGTACAAGTCCGTTATTCTGCACACTATTTTAAGTTTTAAGCTGCGGGGGGCGATCGGCTGTTACCTTAACTGCGGTGGCGCGAGCAAATGCCGATCGCCCGCAAAACAGCTTTTCGCACTTCTGGATGAGATTTCTCTATACCGTTAGACCGAAAAATCCAGTGTCCGCCGCCCGCGTGTTCCAGCAAAATTCTCTTTCCATCGGGCAAAACTATTTGCCACAAGTTTAAAACGGAGGTTTTAACTAGCTTGCACTGAATTTCGTGCAAGTTGGTTTCCATGAGCTTGAGTTGATGCAGTACCTGATTTTGTGCCGCTGATTTCATTGGATTTTCACTCCTGATTTAACGCTTGTGAGAGAAAGGGGCTTGGTTCTGCAAGTCCAAACCCCTGCAGGTTAAGGGGTGTGCAGGTGTTTGCGAAAACACTTGCACTAATGGGAGACACTATTGTTAAGGCGGTTTGAGCAAGCTAAACACCCAATGTCAGGCCCGCCCGGCCGCCTTTTGTCGTGTCTATAAAAGCAAGCATACTTGCGTAAATCCGGTTTGTCAAGTGTGCTTGCTTTGTTTTGCTGATATATGTCCAGAAAGAAGCCCAATCAAGATCCAAATACCAAGCCAGCCTTGCAAGTATTGAGAGAGGCTGTCGGTTTAACTCAATCTCAACTCGCAAGCCAAATCCCCGATAAAACAGGAGCAAAAACTTTAACTCGACAGGCGATTAGCAATTGGGAGCGAGGACTTGATGCCCCGGAGCTGACAATTCCTCAAGTTAAAGCGCTGTGTCACGCTTTGGGCAAGAATCTTAACGAATTGCCCGACAACTTAGGCCCGCCGAAGCCCTCTAGCAGTGATGATGTTGGGGGTGCAGCGCAGGAAAATAAGTCGGGAGACTAAGATTCGCGGTCAAGAACTATAACTTTCGGGGGCGCACGAAGCACCTGATCCCTATTGGTGGGTGAGGCGCGCCGATTAACTATTGTCAGCAATAGATAAATCTTGAACCGCGCCTCACCCACCCTACAATTGACTGATGACTGATGAGGAATGACTAATGACTAATTAAGCAATTTTTACTTGTTTCAACTGAGAATTTAGCAATAGCTTCCTAGCATCGCCAGCCGAGAGTGCAGGGCTGAAATAATAACCCTGAATTTCTTGACAGTGGAGTTCGCGCAAACACTCCAACTGCTCTTTAGTTTCTACTCCTTCGGCTACCACGCTCAAGTTCAAATCTCGCCCCAGCGTCGCTACAGCCTTGGCGATCGCCCGTTCGCAGGGATCAGTCGTCAATCCGCTGACAAAGGATTTATCTATTTTTAGGATATTCAGGGGAAACTTTTTGAGATAATTTAGAGAACAATAACCCGTGCCGAAATCGTCCAGCGCAATTTGCACTCCCATATTCTGCAACTCCCTGAGAACTTTTGTGGTATAATCCACATCTTGCATGGCTGTAGTTTCGGTAATTTCTAACTCTAAATACTTGGGTGCTAAACCGCTTTTTTCCAAGCATTTCGCTACCATTTCTAATAAATTAAATTGCTGGAACTGCCGAGCCGAAACGTTGACTGCTACCCGCAAATCTGGCTGCAAAGCATCCTGCCAAGCTTTATTTTGAGTGCAGGCTGTTTGCAGCACCCATTCCCCAATAGGTACAATGAGTCCGTTCTCTTCGGCGATGGGAATAAATGTAGCGGGAGTAACTAAACCTAATTGTGGATGTTGCCAGCGCAGCAGAGCTTCCATGCCCTGAATTTGCCAAGTAGTAATGTTGACTTTTGGCTGATAGAAAACCTCAAATTCTCCTTGTTCTAAAGCCTCGTGCAGTCTGTGTTCTATAGTTAGTAAATGGCTGCCGTGGGGATTAAGTGTTGAAGTATATAACTGATAGTTATTTCTTCCCATTTCTTTAGCGTAGTACAAGGCAGCATCGGCATTTTTGACTAAAGTTTCGGCCTCTTCACCATCATCGGGATAAAGGGCAATGCCGATGCTGCTGCTAACATGAAACGGTTGTCCTTCTAGTTTAAATGGTGGCTTTAAATTGTTGAGTATTCTTTGAGCTGTTTTAACGGCATCTTCTAAGCAATTGATGTCGGGAAGCAGTATGGTAAATTCGTCGCCTCCCCAGCGGGCTACCGTGTCAGTCGATCGCAAAGTGTCGCTGATGCGTCCGGCAAAACCTTCTAACAGGCGATCGCCCGCAGCGTGACCTAGTGTATCATTAATCTTTTTGAACCTGTCCAAGTCTAAAAACATCACAGCAAGCATTTTTTTTGTTTGTTTAGCTTGTTTTAAGGACGCCAGCAGCCGCTCGTTAAAAAGTATCCGGTTCGGTAAACCGGTGAGTTGGTCATAAACAGCTTGATAGCGAATAATTTCTTCAGCTTGCTTGCGCTGAGTAATGTCCATCATCGTGCCGATCGCCCTGACTGCTTGGCCACTTTCATTGCGGATGATATAGCCGCGATCGAGCACAAAAACATATCCCCCGTCTGCACGGTGAAAGCTGTATTCTTCCGACCAACATTGAGCGTCTGAGTTCATTGTTTGGTTGAAGCTTAACATCACTCTTTCCCGTTCTTCGGGATGAATATTTAGCCACCAAGATTCTAATTCTATCGTCTGAGTTTCGTTAAGTTTGTATCCAAAAACTTTTTCAAATTCTTCGCTTAACCAATACTCATTTTTTAACAAATCAAAGTCCCATACGGCGTCATTTGTCGCCCGCGTCAGCAGGTGAAAACGTTCTTCACTTTTGCGGAGTTTTTCTTCGGATTGCACCCGTTCCGTTACATCCCGAAAGCTGAATACTCGACCAGTAATTTTGCCTCCCGTGCGCTGAGGCAACGAGTAGCGCTCGAAGATTCTGCCATCTGTCAACTCCATGAGATCGTAACTTTCTGCTGCAGGGCGATCGGACAATTCTTTAGCACGGTTGAGAAATATTTCCGGGTATTTTAACTGGTTGATTTCAAAACCCAAAATTTGGTTATTATCTCTCGAATCCACCAGCAAATCCGGCAACTGCCACATTTCGGCAAATTTACGGTTAAAGCTAACAACTTTTCCTTCACTGTCAACCGCCAGAATACCGTCAGCCGTAGATTCAATGGTTGCTTGAAGCAACGAAAGAGATGTTTCTAGTTCTAACTCTGCTAATTTGCGATCGCTGATGTCAAATGCTGTGATCAAGATTGAGGCTTTTTTTTCAAATTTTATAATATCTACAGTTGCTTCAATCCAGCGCATGTCTCCAGTTTTCGTGACTATTACTAATTCATATTTAGAGCCTGCTGTTGAGCGCGCATGGCTGGATTTACCCCATTTTTTAACTATTTCTATAAAATCTAGATGAATTAAGTCGTATAAATCCAATGCTAGTAATTCTTCGCGAGTATATCCTGTCAGAGCTTCTGTCTCAGCATTGACATAGCGTAACTGTCTGCGGTGATAGATAAATGCCACAGCATTCACAGTTTCTATCAGTTGGCGAAACTTTTTTTCACTGCGCCGCAAATTTCTTTCAGCCCGCTTGCTATCAGTAATATCTTGTGCTATATATAACTTGCCGCTGACCTGGCCTTGACTGTCGCGAATAATTGAAATAGAAAGCAGTATAATTATTTTTTTTCGCTGTTTAGAAAGGTAGACTTTTTCCACGTTGTGGACAGAACCTTCGGCTGTTAAACTTTCTAAATCTAACTCCGGGGCTGGTGATTCACTTTTCTTAAAAAGTCCGGCTATTGGTTTGCCTAACAACTCTTTTTTAGAGTATCCCAAAAGTTGACAGGTAGCTTGGTTTAACGATAGGATATGACCGCCTGGAGTCGTCGCAATTATCGAGACGTTCATTTCCTCACAAATATCGAGAGCATATTCGGCAGTTTGCTGCAAATCTTGGGTCATCTGGGCAATAGTATGCCAGATATCCTGTTCTTTTTTTGGATATAACACTTTTTCTCCTTTTGGTAGCTTGTCATTCTCTGTTTCAGACTTCGGCTTGATTAACCTCATCGTCTTGGATAAGCTATTTACTGTCTTCCCCCGGATCAATAATGAAATTACCAAACCAAGAAAAACCAGAGAATAACCGATTAGTTTTAACCTAAACTTAGGATATTTTTGATTGGTTAGCTGAGAGTTGATATGATTGTAATTAGGATATTCTTGTGGTTCAATTTGGGATAAATGATTCAAAAATAATGCGGCGCTTCCAGAGGTAAGGGGACGAGATGCCGATCGCAAATAGCTATGTTTTTGAGACAGCACCAAAACCCTTTCTACAGGGTGAGTGCCAGATTCACCCCATACACTTATCGGTAATATTTTTGCACTCATGCTAGATTCCACACCAAAAATAGCAACCGCGAAATATCCCCAAATTAATTGAAAAATTATTTTCATTTGCTCTATTTCCTAAGATAAAATACTTTTTTAGGAACCAAAAATTGTAAAAATCTTAGCAGAAGTTTCTCTGCCATAGGAAAACCCAGCCACCATTAATTCATGTGGATTTGTAAATTAAATTTTAGCCAGGTAATAACTTAGCTTTATAACTAATTACAATTTTAATCTTAATTTAAAATGTGTCATCAGCCATTGTGCCACAAATTATCCGCCATTCTGCCTAGACACCGGGTGAGAGCGCGCTAAAATTAGATAATTCCCGCAAGGAGGCGATCGGGATTTGTTAGAAAAATAAACAATTAGCTTAAAATCTATGCAGAGGTCCACTAATTGAACCCATGAGTCAGACCATCCCAGAACTCCAAAAAGAAGTCCGCGCGCTGCAAGCAGAACTTACCGCCCTGCAAGAGTCGCGGGAAAAACTTGGCGTAGAGCGCTCAGAGTGCCGAGTGGCAGTCAGTTTTCCCAAAAATAATACTCCTGAAGCCATTGCCGAGTTCCACCAGCAAACTGCTGCTTTTGGGGAGCAGTGGTTGCAGCAAATCCAGGAAATTGACCGAGAGACTAAAAATATTGAAAAGCAACTGCAACAAAAACAGGCTTTACTCAATTACAAGCAAGGTGAACTAGAAAAATTGGTGGCCGGAGAGCACTGGCAAGAACTAGAAAACAAAGTTCAAACCGGGGAAAAGCGCTTGCAAACACAAGCTCGCAGAATCAATCAAGCAGCAGCGCAGCTACAGGCAGAAATCCAAGCTTTGAAAGCACTGTACGACCAACTAAATCCTAGTTATTCCGAGTGGTTTCAACAACCAACTCAAATAGTCAAATTTTCGGCAACAACTATTCCTTACGCTGTTCCCAGCAGCAGCGGGTTAATCTTGGAGAATAAGGAGATTGAGTGGGAAAAAAAGTAGTTTAGAATTGTCAATTTTAAAGGTAAATTAGTGATGTAAATGTCGCCGTCGAATGCTCCAATAAGCAAGACAGATTCGACGGCAACATCGCAAGGCTTTTACCTGCTTTTTTAGATAAAAAATACAACACTGCCTCTGGCGCAGTGAATTTTCAGATTTTTGAGTTTCATTTTTTGAAACAGGTTTATTTTCAACTCTGGTGTCAATCTAAAATCTAAAATCTCAAATATAACAGTTCTGGACGCATCAACCGGGTTTTACGAAAAGACTTTGTTGCAGCCCTGGCTTCCGCTAAAAAACCCGATTGATGAGAGCGAGGAATGCGTAAGCCCTGTCTAAAATCTCAAATAGACTTACTAATGAAACAATTGATTTGGATAGCGCTATTTATTCTGGTTGCGGTGACGGCTGTCGGCTGGGGTTCTGACTCGTGGCAGCGGTTGTCGGCTGTACCAGAAGTGGGAATCGATCGCAATATCCACACTTCCCAAAACCCGTCTCCCTTACCGCTTCCTGCTGAAAAAAATGCAGTTTATCTGCCCCAAATTGACCCGTCTCGGTTGTGGAAACACGTCGATAGTTTAGCAGGAGAACGCGATGAAGAAGGCTCTCGATCTTTTACTAGAGACTACATTTCCCAACAACTGCAAACATTAGGATTTTCCGCAGAGTTGCAGCCGTTCGATCGCGGAATTAACGTCTTTGCCGAAAGAAAAGGCACTGACTCAAACGCCGGGGCAATTTTAGTTGCAGCACACTACGATACTGTACCAAACTCCCCCGGCGCTGACGACAATGCGACGGGAGTTGCAGTAGTTTTAGAAGTAGCAAGATTGCTGGGTTCTCGCCCCACGCCTCGGACATTGCAAGTAGCATTTTTCGACAGGGAAGAACTCGGACTTTTAGGCAGTTTAGCATTTACAGGTAACGACGCGCGGTTAAAAAATTTGCAGGGTGCGATCGTCCTAGATATGGTAGGTTATGCCTGCCGCACGCCCGGATGCCAGCAATATCCCGAAGGATTGACAGCGCAACCTTTTCTAGAAGCATCGGGGGTAACTTCTCCCGATAAAGGCGAGTTTATCGCTGTGATTGGGGATGCGGAACATCCGCTGCTATTGAAAAGTTTTGCGGAGTCGGGAAAAGCCGATTTGCCGCCTGTGGTGGCGCTGCCGGTTCCCCTGAAAGGGTTGCTGACTCCCGATGTTTTGCGGAGCGACCACGCGCCTTTCTGGTATAAAGGAATTGGTGCTGTGTTGGTGACGGATACTGCAAATTTGCGATCGCCACATTATCACCAATCTAGCGATACATTAGCAACTATCGATCGACCTTTTTTCGCCGGTTCTGCTCAAATTGTTGTTAATGCCACCGCTAAATTATTGGAAATTAGGTAATTGGTAATCTACTCGTTACCAGGCTCTGCCTGGTAACGCATATCGGGAGGCTCTGCCTCCAATTTTCCCACGCCAAGCAAGCGAGGCAGAGCCTCTGGGCATCGGTTCCTAGGCAGAGCCTAGGAACTAGGTAAATAACTAATAACTAATAACCAATAACAAATAACAAATGACTAACAAAGAAAGCCTGCAACGGCATTTACTGCAACTAGATAATCGAGGCTACAAAGCATACAAAGACATTCAAGGTAACTACGATTTTTCGGAATTCACATTAATTATTGATTACGTGCAGGGAGATCCCTTTGCTTCTCCCAGTAAATTTAGAGTCATAGTTCCCCCCAACATTGCTCAAATTCCCCGCGAACTTTTCAACTCTCGCAGTCGAGAAATAGCCTTGCGAGATTACCTAACTCGCCAGTTTGACAAAGCAGCACACAGCATCAGCAGCAAACGCGGCACTGGCAAAAGCGGTATGATTGCAGTGACTCGGTTCGGACAAGAAGTTTTAGAGCGAACTTCCGCATTTATTACCCCCCCAACCCCCCCTTATCAAGGGGGGGCAAAAATCTCTATATCCCCCCCTTACCAAGGGGGGGCAAAAATCTCTATATCCCCCCCTTACCAAGGGGGGGAATTAGGGGGGGTAGAACTGCGATTTGCCGTCGGACTTCCAGCGGGCGGGCGCAGTATTTTAGGGCGACAAGCTGCTGAAATGCTGTGCGAAGATATTCCGCAAATTGTCAGCAATTCTCTGAAGTATGCTAACTTAAATGCTGCGGAATGTCGCCGTCACGTTGAAACTGTAGAAGATGCTGACTGGCTGCGGCAGCAGTTAGCTGAAAACGGATTAGTTGCGTTTGTTGCTGACGGTTCTATTTTACCCCGCCGCAGCGGTGTTGACAACAGTCCTTTGTTAAATAATGCGGTGGCTTTTCAGTCGCCGCCGTCATTAAAAGTTGAGTTTAATTGTCCGAATCGCGGTTTGATTTCCGGTATGGGTATTCCCGCTGGCATTACTTTGATTGTTGGGGGCGGCTATCACGGCAAATCAACTTTACTCAGGGCGATCGAGTTAGGAGTTTACAACCGAATTCCAGAAGATGGTCGGGAATTTGTGGTGACTAATCCGGCGGCGGTTAAAATTAGGGCGGAAGATGGAAGAAGTGTGGCGGGAGTTGATATTTCGCCTTTTATTAACCACTTGCCGCAAGGTAGAGATACTGCACAATTTTATACAGAAAATGCGAGCGGCAGCACGTCGCAAGCTGCTAATATTATTGAGGCGTTGGAATTAGTCGCTTCTTGTCAAGAGGATTTAGTGCCTGTTTTATTAGTTGATGAGGATACGGCGGCGACGAATTTTATGATTCGCGATCGCCGAATGCAGGAACTCATCGCTAAGGATAAGGAACCGATTACGCCGTTTATTGATAAAGTAAGACAATTGTATGCAGATTATGGCGTATCGACTATTTTAGTCATGGGCGGAAGTGGCGATTATTTTGAGGTGGCAGATACTGTGATTTCACTGGATAACTTTCAAGCATATAATGTGACGGAAAAAGCTAAAAAAATTGCTAAAAAATACTCGACTAGCCGCGCTGCTGAAGGGGGAGAAAATTTTGGTCAGATTACTCAAAGAGTGCCGATTCCTGCTAGTTTAGATCCGAGTCGGGGACGGCGAGATGTGCGGGTGAAGGTGCGGGATGTTGATGAATTGGCTTTCGGAACTGAGGAGATTGATTTGGGCGCTGTTGAGCAAATTGTGGACAGCGGACAGTTAAGGGCGATCGCTGCGGCAATGGTTTATGCTAAGCAGCAATACATGGACGGAAAACGCACTTTGTCGGAAATCATAGATTTGGTGATGGCAGATATTGACGCGCAGGGGATGGATATTTTATCGCCTTTTTCTGAAGGGGATTTTGCCATGTTTCGACGCTTTGAATTGGCGGCGGCAATTAATCGGCTTCGCAGTTTGTCGGTTGTTGCTAAGTAGATTTTCTTAATATAAGTGTATTGTTGTCCTACTTTTGATATGCTGACAAAAGTGAGTGCAAAAACCGCGATTGAAGTATGACAGGCAATATAGGACAACTGACTGCTTTAAGCGATCGACCTTATATAGTATTAAGCAATCAAGGGGAAATTTTACAGTTAGAGTTAAAACAGCAGCAGCACGTATTGGGGCGCGATCGCACTCGTGCTGATTTAGCCATTCCCGAACCCTGGCGCGCAGTTTCCGGCGTTCACGCTGTTTTGCGCCAAATTGGGGATAATTACTGGATTTACGATGGTGACGGGCAGCGGCCGAGCACTAATGGCTTATTTGTCGATCGCACTCGCATCACTCCCAATGACGGTTATTGTCTGAAAGACGGTACAGAAATTAAAATCGGTCTCGATCCTCAAAATCAAGTTTTGCTGAGTTATTTTAATCCGCTGGCGAATCAGGTTGCTGTCCATAGCAAGCAGTCAATTCTTCTTAAGAATCGGTCGGTTTTGTTGGGCCGCGATCCAAACGCTTCGCTGCAATTAGATGCGCCGCTTGTTTCTAGACGCCACGCCACAATCGACCAAGACAGTCGCGGCAATTATATTTTGCGAGACTACAGCGTTAACGGGGTTTTTGTTAACGGTCAGCGAGTGACAAATTCTGTACAGTTGTCCGAGGGAGATGCAATTCGGATCGGCCCGTTTACTCTAACTTACCGCAGCGGTGAGTTGCAGATGCAAGACTCTGGCCATCAAATTCGTTTGGATGCTGACAGTCTGGTGATTCCGAAGCGTTTGGATAACATCACTTTGGCGATCGAACCGGGGCAGTTTGTGGCTTTAGTCGGCGGTAGCGGCGCTGGCAAATCTACTTTAATGCGGACACTTTTAGGCATCGAAAAAACTACTAACGGCGCGGTGTTTCTCAATGGCGACAACCTGCGCCAAAACTTCAATATTTACCGCAATCAAATCGGTTATGTGCCTCAAGATGATATTGTGCACGCAGATTTGACAGTAGAAGAAGTGTTGAGTTATGCAGCTAAATTGCGCTTACCTCCCGATACAGATGTCAAGCAGGTAGTCGCCAAAACTTTAGAAGATATTGAAATGATTCACCGTCGCAAGGCTTTGGTAAAACAGCTTAGCGGCGGACAGCGGAAGCGGGTCAGCATCGGAGTTGAACTGTTAGCAGACCCGAAACTTTTCTTTTTAGACGAACCGACTTCAGGACTCGATCCGGGTTTGGATAAGAAGATGATGCAACTGCTGCGAAAGTTGGCAAATCAAGGCCGGACGGTGATTCTGGTGACTCACGCGACGGCAAATATCACGATGTGCGATCGTATTGTTTTTATGGGTCGCGGCGGACGCCTTTGTTACTTCGGCCCGCCTAGGGAAGCGCTCGATTTTTTCGAGGTCAAAACGGGCGATTTTGCAGACATTTACAACGAATTAGAAACAGGAGAAACCAACGTTCAAAGCTGGGCAGAAAAGTTTAATAAATCTCCCTACTATCAGCGCTATATTGTCAACCACTTCAGCAGAAGCCAGGCTAATGCAAAAACGCCTTCTGCACCTTCTGTACCAAAATCTCAATCTTTTGTAAAACAACTCGTTTTGCTTGCCCAGCGATATTTTCAACTCGTTTCCCGCGACTTAGTTAACTTGAGTTTAGCTCTTTTAACAGCGCCGATCGGCATTAGTTTACTGCGGCTAGCCGTCAGAGATAAAGACCCGTTAATTGGCGCACCGGAGGCAACTTTAGCACCTTTGGCGTTGCGAGTTTTATTTGTATTTACCTGTGCGGCTATTTGGGTAGGACTGGCAACTTCTCTGCAAGAAATTGTTAAAGAATCTGCTATTTATCTGCGCGAACGTTTGGTCAATTTAGGATTGTTTGCTTATTTAGGTTCAAAAATTTTTATACTTTCTGGTTTGGCAGTTTTGCAAACACTGTTAATGGTAGGAGTTATTCTGATTGCTTTTAAATCCCCCGAACCTAGTTTTATTTCCTGGCCTGTGGGAGCAAGTATTACCACATTCCTAACTTTGCTGAGCTGCATAAGCCTTGGATTAGTCGTTTCCGCGATTGTTAAAAATAGCTCTCAAGCTAACAGCGCTTTGCCTCTATTATTGCTGCCTCAGATTATTTTTTCGGGAGTTTTGTTTAAGATGGAAGGTGCGGCGAGCACATTTTCTTGGCTGATGTTAAGCCGCTGGTCTGTCGGTGCTTACGGCTCTTTAGTTAATGTGAATGGGATGGTTCCCGCGCCTACTACATTACCCGATGGGAGTACGCTTCCTCAGCCCTTTGAGCCTACTCCTGTTTACGATCCAACCTGGGAGAATTTGAGTTTAAATTGGGGTATTTTGTGCGTGCATATTTTCGTTTATTTGATGTTGACTCTGTGGTTGCAGAAGCGGAAGGATATTTTATGAATTATTGGCTGATGAAGTCGGAACCGGATGTTTATAGTATTGCGGACTTGAAGGGCGATCGCACTTCTATTTGGGATGGCGTTCGCAACTATCAAGCGCGCAATTTTATGCGAGAAATGAGTCGGGGAGATTTAGTATTTTTTTACCATTCTAATACTAAAATACCGGGTATTGTCGGGTTAGTGCGCGTGGTGGAAACAGGGATTGCTGACCCGAGTCAGTTCGATATTAATAGCGAATATTATGATCCTAAGTCGCCGTTTGATGCTCCTCGTTGGCAAACTGTGAGAGTTGAGTTTGTTGAGGAATTTGCTATGTTAATATCTTTAGATGAACTTAAACAAAAGTTTAGTGCTGATGAGATTTTGGTGGTGAGGAAAGGCAATCGGTTATCGGTGATGCCGGTATCTGAAAGTGCTGCTGAGAAGATTTTGAAGATGAAGTAGGAGAAAAGAGGAAAAAAGATCCGGGTGTCGATCCGTATAGTGAGAATAAGAGATTTAAAGTGATTATATTATTTGGAGTTTTGGATGATTAGCGATCGCCTGTCCCACCTGCAATCTGAAGTGAAAGGTTATTACGATCAACTCGCTGGCCAGGAAACAGCGAAACGGTTGGCTGAAGACGCGCAAAAGGTACGGCTTCAGCAGGGAATTGATAAACTGAAAAAAGAACTCGGTAGCGTTGAACGAGACTATTGGCAGCGCTGGCGGGCGGAAATTGCCGGATTGACGATTCCCGAAGCGGATGCGGAAATAGTTGCGAGTCAATTGGTGCGGGAAGTGGAGTTTCTGGAGATTGAACCTGCGGTTCAGAGGAATGCTGAATTGATGACGGTGTTACAGGAAATCAAAGCGGAGTTGAGTAAGCCGGGAATTCCGGCGGCGGGAAAACTCAAAGCAGCGATTCCGTTATTGCCGGGATTGATTTCCTATGAGATGGAGTTGGATACGGCAGGATTGTTGCGGCGGGTATTTCCCACGTTTTGTAACTTTGCAGACAAACTAAAAAAGTAACGCCCCCCGAATCGCAGGAGAAGCCGCAAAGGCTAACAAAGCTTTGGCTATTTGCAGGGGCGATCGGAGGGTTATTGAGTCTCGGTGGTGGCGGTATAGGTTTGCATTTTCTACAACCTCAGTTATCACCTCTATGTCTGATACAACAGTGCAAACAAAAAACCCAAACTGTAACGGTTCTGTTCGCGGAGTTTGATGGGTGGATGCGGAAAAATATCGCGTCACAGAAACGATTTTACAGAACTTGCAGGATGCAACTAAAAATTACCCAACCGTGAAAATTCTGCCCCTCAAACAAGCGATTAGTCAGCAGGAAGGCAAAGATAAAGCGCGGGAATTGGGCAAGAATAAAAATGCGGATATTGTGATTTGGGGTTGGTATGGCAAGACGCAGCAGAAAGCAGCAGTCAGCGTGAATTTTGAGATTCTTTCAGCAGCAAAGGATTATCTCGATGTAGGTAAGCAAGTGCAGGGAAAACCTCGCTACATGGCGGTGGCTGCGCTAGAAAGTTTTGAGATACAAGTCAATTTAGCGGAGGAACTGAAATATTTAACGTTGGTGACATTGGGGGTGTCTGCTTATGCAGCGGATGATTGGGATAATGCTATTAAACAACTAACGGTAGCACTTTCAGTGGCTAAACCAAATAAAGAAGCTGCACTTGACCCAGCCACTATTTATTTCTATCGCGGCCATACTTACGACAATCAAAAGGAATACGATCGCGCCATTGCCGATTACAATCAAGCCCTCCTACTCAATCCTAAATATGCAGAAGCCTTCAACAATCGCGGCAGTGCTTACGGCAAGAAAGGGGAATACGAGCGCGCCATTGCCGATTCCAATCAAGCCCTTCTACTCAATCCTAAATATGCAGAAGCCTTCAACAATCGCGGCAATGCTTACAGCAATAAAAGGGAGTACGATCGCGCCATTGCCGATTACACTCAAGCCCTAAAACTCAATCCTAAATATGCAGCACCCTTCTACAACCGCGGCCTTACTTACGGCAATAAAGGGGAATACGATCGCGCCATTGCCGATTACACTCAAGCCCTTCTACTCAATCCTAAAGATGCAGAAGCCTTCAACAATCGCGGCATTGCTTACAGCAATAAAGGGGAATACGATCGCGCCATTGCCGATTACACTCAAGCCCTTCTACTCAATCCTAAATACGCAGAAGCCTTCAACAATCGCGGCAATGCTTACTACTATAAAAAGGAATACGATCGCGCCATTGCCGATTACAATCAAACCCTTCTACTCAATCCTAAAGATGCAGAATTTTTCAACAATCGCGGCATTGCTTACTACGATAAAAAGGAATACGATCGCGCCATTGCCGATTACACTCAAGCCCTTCTACTCAATCCTAAATACGCAGAAGCCTTCAACAAGCGCGGCATTGCTTACTACGATAAAAAGGAATACAATCGCGCCATTGCCGATTACACTCAAGCCCTTCTACTCAATCCTAAATACGCAGAATTCTTCAACAATCGCGGCATTGCTTACGGCAATAAAAAGGAATACGATCGCGCCATTGCCGATTTCAATCAAGCCCTTCTACTCAATCCTAAATACGCAGAAGCCTTCTATAATCGCGGCATTGCTTACAACTATAAAAAGGAATACGATCGCGCCATTGCCGATTTCAATCAAGCCCTTCTACTCAATCCTAAAGATGCAGACGCCTTCTACAATCGCGGCCTTGCTTATGAACTCAAAGGCGACAAAGTAAAAGCAATTGAAAGCTATCGCCAAGCTTTAGCCGTCGCTCAAGATCCGCAGGTGAAGGAGTTGACCCAGCGGAAGCTGAAAGAACTGGAAGGGAAGTAATTTTAGGTTTCAGCGATTGAGAATGTCCTAACCGTCTTGGCAGTTCCTATATAGCAAGCCTAAATTATTTTTGTAATTTTGTAGGGGCAATCCCCCCGTGGTTGCCCCGATCGATCAGGGGCGGGCACGGGGGCACCGCCCCTACATTCTCCTAAAGACCGGCCGCACAAACAGCCGCCCCAATTAACCCTACATTGGGATTCAAAACCAATCGAACTGGCATCATTTCTAAGAGCGAATCCATCCGGCCTTTGTGCGTAAACGCTCGCATAAAACCCCCTTCTTGAATCAGCGGCAAAATTTTAGCAGCGATGCCGCCAGCTACGTACAAACCGCCGTAAGGTAACAGTGTCACAGCCAGATTTCCGGCCACCGCACCGTAAGCTTCTACAAACATTTGCATGGTTTGTTCCGAAAGCCGATCGCACTTTTTGAGTGCCGCCTGTGCAATTGTCGCTCCCGGATCGACACTCTTTTCAGTTTTACCGATTTCTGACTCCCATTTTTTGATAACTTCCCCTATCTCCGGCGATTCAGGAGCAAACTTTCTGTCCCGCAAAAACTGGTAAATTGAAACAATCCCTAGTCCCGAAACCACACGCTCGATCGATATTCTTTGAATGTCGTGTTTTGCTAACAAATATTTCAGCAATTCAAACTCCAACTCCGAGCGAGGAGCAAAGTCACCGTGTCCCCCTTCCGAAGAAAAAACCCTGATGCCATTTGCTTCGGGAATTCCAAAACAATTTCCCAAACCAGTACCCGCACCAATCACAGCAATTGGATCGTGTTCGCGGGGTTTTCCAACTTGCAAAGTGTGCAAATCTCGATCGTCCAAAGCCCACACGCCGTAGCCAACCGCGACAAAATCATTAATTAAACTAACGTGTGATATTCCTAATTCCTGTTCCAGACGCTTGGCCTCCAGCCTCCAAGGCAAATTAGTCAGTTTTGCAGTGTTGTTTACCACCGGACCTGCGATCGCAAAACAAGCTTTTTCAGGCAATGGCGCAAAATCCAATTTCGTAGCAGCTTCCGTCAAAAACTGCTGCACCATTGGTACTAAATCGGGAAACTCCCCGCTCGGATAGCGAAACTCGTAAAGAGCGTTCATTTCACCGTTAACAGTCCTTTCCACTAAGCGCAAAATTGTCTTAGTTCCGCCAATATCGCCCGCTAATAATAATGCCATAAATCTCTTTTTCCACCAAAGATAACATTCCCCATTTAAACACCCACAGTATTAATTGCCAACCAAGCCCGCAGCACCTCAGCCACAGTCCAAGCTTGAGCCGTGCAGCCCCGCGGCGAGTGGGGGGCGTCGCCCTCAAAAATTTCGCTCAGACTGCCAACTCCGTCGGCCATTATATGATGTGCCATCGGTTCTAGGAATTCGCGAGCTTGTGCTGGGTCTTTGTATACGTGCAAGTGCGCCAAGACAAACGGGCCAATCAGCCAGCCCCAAACTGTGCCCTGGTGGTAGGCGCTGTCGCGCTGCAATTGGTCGCCTCCGTATACGCCGCGATACTGCGGGTGCTGTGGCGAGAGGCTGCGGAGGCCGACAGAAGTCAGAAGCCCTTCAGCGCAGGCATCCACCACGCCGCGCTGCTGGATGGGCGTCAGTAACGGTGTATAGCGGGTTTCCTGGCGCATCCCCGCTGACAAGGAGTTGGCGGAGTGAGGAGGAATCGAGTCTAGGGGCAGGGATACGGCGAATATTTGGTTGGGCCGCAGGGAACTATCGTTTCCGTCGGGGCCGTCGAGAATGTCGTAACAGTAACCGGTTGAGGCGTTCCAGAAGCGAGGAAATCCGGCGGCTGTTCGATCGCCCAATTGCTGGTATTCATTGTGAGGCTTGCCCAATTTTCGAGCAAAACTTGCCATAGCTTGTATAGCATTGTACCAAAGCGCGCTGAGTTCGATCGGCTTACCAATCCGAGGCGTCACCACCCAATCCTCGATTTTCGCGTCCATCCAAGTCAGTTGCACGCCGGTTTCGCCCGCGTAGACTAAACCGTCATCGGGATCGACGCGGATGTTATACCGAGTTCCCTGTATGTGCCAGTCAACAATCTCACATAACACCGGCCAGAGTTCGGTCAAAAGTTCGTCGTCTCCCGTGGCGTCGATATAAGCGCGGATTGCCTCAAAGTACCACAGCGTGGCGTCTGCGGTGTTGTATTCCGGTTCGCCGCCCGCATCCGGGAAGCGGTTCGGCAGCATCCCCCGATCGACATACCGCGCAAATGTCCGCAAAATCGATCGCGCAATTTCCCATCGCCCGGTACAGATTGTGAGACCGGGTAGGGCGATCGTCGTGTCGCGCCCCCAGTCGCTGAACCAGGGATATCCGGCGATGATCGTTTTGCCTTCGGTTTCCTCCGCTAGCGGGCGGCTGACGATAAATTGGTCGGCGGCTAGCACTAAGTGATTGATCCAGTCGGGAGATTTGCTCGCTTTTGACCATTTTTCCAGCACTTCTCCCTCATAAGTGCGGCGCGATTCTAAAGCTGCATCCCCGTTGAATTGCGGGTTTTTCTCCGTGCTCGCTATCAATGTGAGAGAAGTTCCCGGTGCGATCGTCATGTGAAAAGTCGCCGCCTGCAAGTGATCCTCGCAGCAATCCAATCCGCGGCGCTTTTCGGCTGCTAGATCCAATCCGTAATGCCAATTGTATAAGGGCGCAGAGACTCGAAATGTGGCCTCTGCTGTGGCATCTGTCAGCAGGTACAGGGGTGCAGCCTTGGGAAATGCCGTCACGCAAACGCCGCGTTCCAAGGTTTCTAGGCTCATCTGCCAGTCGCCGGCGCTCGTTGTGTGGTGGTAGTCGCGGTAGTTGACTAGGGCTTTGACAGCGAGGGCGATCGGTTGTGAGGCGCGGTGCAAGCGGTATTGAATATATGTTGTGTTAGCACCTTGCTGCATCCAAATCCGCTTTTCCAGGATAGCGTCGCCGAGAGCAAACCTCCAAACAGGCGTCGTGCCTTCTAGGTGAAAGCTTTCGATGTAGTTGTAGCCGTGGGGTTCGATCGTCGCGTCGGCCCAGCGGTTTGTATAAAGCGGATAGGCGCGATCGTGATACACAGCCGTCTCGTCCAGCTTGGCGAGCATCAAAGTGCGTCCCAGCGGGGGTTTGAGGGCGGCTACCAGCAAGCCGTGATAGCGGCGTGTGAGGAGATTTGCGATCGTCCCGCTAGCGTAACCGCCGATCCCGTTTGTGACCAACCACTCCCGAGACTCCGCCGAGTCAAGATTGCAGCAGATTTCCCGTCCAAAAGCCATAACCATAAAACACACACTCGCGCTGATTTTTTACCTACCTTTAGGTAGATTTTCGACATGATATCAACCAGAAATATTAACGATTCCAGATCGTTAATTTGGCGATCGCCCCCGGGCCGATTCATGCTCTAATTTAGACATAACTAACCGCTACTTTTGCCCCATATACAATTTTAGCCTTTGATGCCTCTGTCTAAAGTTAGTTGTTTGTTATATTAAGTAATATTACCGTCTAAACAGGCGCTGAACGTTAAGGGCAAGCATTTGATAGCGCGTCGGGCGATCGAACTACCAACCTATTTTATAAGGAGAACGGCTCAAAGTGAAGATAGGAGCAAATTACCTCGGCAATAACCAATGTGAATTTACCGTTTGGGCGCCCACCCTCAAACAAATCGCAGTCCAAATTGTTTCCCCAAAAAAACGCCTGATACCTCTGGAACAATCGGCAGAAGGTTATTGGCAAACCACAGCTACAGACATCGAACCAGGAACCCTTTACACTTACCAAATCGAAGGAAAAACCGAGCGACCAGACCCAGCCTCAAAATATCAACCCCAAGGCGTACACGCTCCGTCGCAAGTAATAGATCAAAATATTTTTACTTGGACTGACACAAATTGGCAAGGCGTGCCGCTAGCCGAAATGATTATTTACGAACTGCACGTCGGCACATTCACCCAAGCCGGAACATTTGAAGCAATAATTCCCAAGCTAAAACAACTTAAAGACTTGGGAATCAACGCCATAGAAATAATGCCAGTAGCCCAATTTCCCGGCGAGCGAAACTGGGGATATGACGGCGTATATCCCTACGCAGTTCAAAACTCCTACGGCGGCCCCGAAGGCTTCAAAACACTCGTCAACGCCTGCCACGAACACGGCATTTCAGTAATTCTCGATGTAGTTTACAACCACCTCGGCCCCGAAGGCAACTACCTCAGTCAATTCGGCCCCTACTTTACATCCAAATACGGCTCAATTTGGGGAGATCCCCTCAACTTCGACGACGCCTACAGCGACGGCGTGCGTAACTACTTTATTGAAAACGCCCTCTACTGGTTTCGAGACTATCACATCGATGCCATGAGATTAGATGCAATTCAAGCAATATTTGAAGTAGGTGCCAGACCTTTTTTACAAGAACTCTCCGATGCCACAGCCGATATTTCCCAAGAACTAGGACGGCAACTTTACTTAATAGCCGAAAGTGACTTAAACGATGTCCGCACTATACGTCCCAAAGAACTGGGGGGCTTCGGATTAGACGCCCAATGGTGCGATGATTTCCACCACGCACTGCACGCCTTGCTCACCGGAGAAGACGACCGATACTACCAAGATTACGGCAAGTGCGAACACTTAGAAAAAGCCTTCAAAGAAAGCTTTGTTTACTCCGGCCAGTACGCCCCCCACAGGAAGCGGAGACACGGCAATTCTGTCAAGGATGAACCTGGTCATAAATTTGTGGTGTTTGCCCAAACCCACGACCAAATCGGCAACCGCATTTTGGGAGACCGACTATCCAAAATAGTTGATTTTGAAGCATTGAAACTCGCAGCAGGCACTGTCTTAATTTCTCCCTACATTCCCTTCTTTTTTATGGGAGAAGAATACGGAGAAGAAGCACCGTTTTTTTACTTCGTTTCCCACTCGGACGAAAATTTAATTGAAGCTATCCGCAAAGACAAACAACAAGAATTTAAAGCCTTTGAAGACCGAGGCGAGTTTCACGACCCCCAGAGTCCTGAGACTTTCGATAAGTGTAAGCTAAACTGGGAAAAACAAACCGAAGGCAAACACAAAATCCTTTGGGAATGGCATCAACATTTGATTCAACTACGGCGGACAATACCAGCCCTTAAAAAACTCGACAAAAACAGTCTAGAAGTGTCCAGCACTGAAGCGGAAAAAATCTTATTTCTACGTCGCTGGACAGATGACAGCCAGATATTCTGCATTCTAAACTTCAACACGCAAGATGTCACTTTTACGGCTACACTGCCCCAAGGCAACGGTCACAAAATTTTAGACTCTGCTGATGAAAAATGGATGGGTTCAGGTTCTAGCTTGCCTGAAAAGATAACTTCAGAGCAAAAATTGACCGTTAAACCGCAGAGTTTCGCACTCTATGAATTAGAGTAATTAAAACGGGAGGCAGAGCCTCCAATACAGGCGTTCCCAGGCAGAGCCTAGGAACAAGCAACAGGAGGCAGAACCTATGTAGTTCTCAGCCTCTGTCGCGGAATCTAGTCCCACAAGAAACGGGAGGCAGAGCCTCTCTCATTCCCAGCCTCGGGCCGGGAATGCAGTAGAGGAGGCTCTGCCTCATACATTAAAAGAGAAAACCCTAAAAAACCCGGAGTAAAATTAACATGATGAGAATTCCCACAACAACTTATCGGATTCAATTTCATGGAGGTTTTAACTTTGAAGCCGCCAAACAAATCCTTAGCTATCTGGAAGATTTAGGAATTACCGACCTTTACGCTTCACCAATATTTAAAGCCAGAAAAGGCAGCTCTCACGGATACGATGTCGTTGACTCAAATCAGCTCAATCCCGATTTGGGAACATCAGAAAATTTTGAAGCCCTCACATACGAAATCAAGAAACGGAACATGGGATGGTTGCAAGATATTGTTCCGAACCACATGGCTTATGACACTCAAAATTTGCTGCTGTTAGACGTATTGGAACACGGGCCAGATTCCGACTATTTCGATTACTTCGATATTGAATGGAATCACGCTTACGAACATCTCAGGGGTCGAGTGCTGGCTCCGCTGCTGGGCAATTTTTATGGAGAGTGTCTGGAAAATGGCGAGATTCAACTCAAATACAGCGAAATTGGGCTAACCATCAATTATTATAGCTTACAATTGCCAGTAAGAATTGAATCTTATGCTAAATTCATCAGTCATAACTTGGGGCATTTAGCTAGAGAATTAGGCAGACGCCATCCAGATTTTATCAAGTTTTTAGGAATTCTTTATTTAATTAAAAATACACCTTCAGAAACTAAAGGTAAAACCAGATACGATCAGATAGCTTTTGTCAAAGGACTGCTGTGGGAACTCTACAATCAAAATCCCCTTGTACAGGAATTTATCGATGAAAATATCAAAGTTTTTAACGGAGAAAAGGGAAATTCCGAAAGCTTTAATTTGCTAGACGAATTGCTTTCCGAGCAGTTTTACCGTCTGTCTTTCTGGAAAGTGGGGGCAGAGGAAATTAATTACCGAAGGTTTTTTACGGTCAACGAACTTATTTCGGTAAAAGTTGAAGAGATTAAAGTTTTTCATAAAAACCACGCTCTGATCTTCGACATGGTTGATGAGGGAAAGTTTACTGGATTGAGAATCGACCACATCGATGGACTTTACGACCCCACAGAATATTTGAAACGCCTCCGAGAGAAAGTCGGAGACACTTATATTACTGTTGAAAAAATTCTGGAACACGAAGAAGATTTGCCCTCATATTGGCCGATTGAGGGAACTAGCGGCTACGACTTTTTGAACTACGTAAACGGCGTTTTTTGTCGGTGCGATCGCGAGCAGCAATTTACCGAAATATATCAGAGATTTACTCGCTTTACCGTTCCCTACGAACAGTTGTTTTTAGATAAAAAAGGGCTGATTGTTGAGAAAAACTTGGCGGGAGACGTAGACAATCTAGCTCAACTTTTGAAGAATATTTCCGGTCAATCGAGACAGGGAAATGACTTTACTCGTCCCGGTTTGGAAAAAGCATTGGCGGCTGTTTTGACAATTTTTCCAGTCTACCGAACTTACATCAATCAAGACGGTTTGAGAGAGTCCGATCGCACTTACGTAAAATATGCGATCGCCCATGCCAAAGAACAAGCACCCAGACTCCTCAAGGAACTTAAATTTATCGAAACGGTGCTGTTACTGGAAGAAGAAGAAACCCTAACACCCGAACAAAAAGAGCAGCGCCGGCACTTTGTAATGAAACTCCAGCAGTTGACAGGCCCATTAATGGCAAAAGGCGTGGAAGACACGCTTTTATACGTCTACTATCGACTTTTATCGCTCAACGAAGTGGGAGGAAATCCCAGTCAGTTCGGCGTGTCCCTGGGAGATTTTCACGAGTTCAACCAACAGCAGCAAGCAGCTTGGCCACACAAAATGAATGCGACAGCTACCCACGATACCAAACGTGGCGAAGATGTGCGAGCCAGACTTAACGTTTTGTCAGAAATTCCCGATGAATGGGAACAGCAAGTCAGGTCTTGGAGAGAGGTAAACTCTTCTAAGAAAGTCAACTTTGTGAATCGGATGGTTCCAGATACTAATGACGAATACTTCCTGTACCAAACTCTGCTCGGCAGTTTTCCATTTGAGGGAATTGAAAACACTGATTATGTCGATCGCCTGAAAGATTATGTGATTAAAGCAGTCCGTGAAGCAAAAGTTTATACGGCTTGGCTGAGACCGGATAACGACTACGAAGCTGGTTTTATGACCTTTGTCGATAGCCTTCTCGAACCTTCGGAACAAAATCAATTTATCAACAAATTTACACCTTTCTGTAAAAAAGTAGCTAATTACGGAATTTTCAATTCTTTATCTCAAACGCTGCTGAAAATCACGGCTCCAGGCGTTCCCGACATTTATCAAGGGACGGAATTCTGGGATTTAAGCCACGTCGATCCCGATAACCGCCGTCCCGTTGATTTTGAGCGCCGAATCGAGGTTTTGCGGGAAATTAAAGAGCAAGCTCAGACGGATATTTTGCAACTGGTTGAAGATTTGATTGCGACGCGAGAAGACGCGAGAATTAAGTTGTTTTTGACGGCAAGAGCGCTAGAAGCGAGAAAAAAATACTTGCAAGTTTTTCAATCGGGCGATTATCTGCCCCTGGAAGCAGTTGGCACGTTTAAAGATAATGTTGTTGCCTTTGCCAGAAGCTTTGGAGAGACTACCGTTATTGTCATTGCTCCCCGGTTTTTGACGGGAATTGTCAAACCTGAAGAAATGCCGATCGGCAAACAAGTCTGGAAAGATACTAATTTGAAATTATCCGAGGAAATGCCGTCGGTTTGGAAAGATGCAATTACAAATCAGGCGGTAGAAAGTAACGGTACTTTGGCAATTGGTGACGCTCTGAGTTACTTTCCGGCAGCTCTGCTGATCGGTAAAAAATAGCAATGAAAAGCTGGAAAATTCAAGAATTTTCCGAAATTCCCAAGAGGCGGACTTGAGGCTCTCCCTCAATAAATATTCCTTCCCAGGCACAGCCTGGAAGTAAACGGGTAGGGACAGGGCATTGCCGTGTCCCTTTTCAGAATTGATGTTATATCAAATCCGTTAGCATCGGAATAGTAAATTCGAGTTCACTGTTGACTGTTGACTGTTGACTGTTCACGGCGTCAACAGTCAACCGTCAACAGTCAACATCATGTATGAGTGTTACCGGAAATGATATTAAACCTGATTGCAAGCCAAAAAACCGATCGCCCCTACCAACCAAACAAAATTTATACAACAAAGACGGCAAACACAACACAACGTATACGGTTTGCCACAATACCCGAATCGATCGCACACCGTACATTAGGAAGAGTAAAGAAAAGCAGTCAACAACTGTAGCGGTGTAAACCTCATGAATGCAACCGTCCCCCAAAAGGTTCGGTAAACACGCCTTCATCGCCTGGTCTAACCACCCGCAGTATAGAGATAAGCACCTATCTAAGACTGTATTAAAGCAGGACTCACTATCCGTACACCCCCCACAGGTGAAATCGCAGTCCTGAATAACCAGACTATCACACAGATAGAAAACCAAAATTTTGTAGAGATTGGAGCCGGAACACCCCTATGGGAAAAGTAGTTGGAATTGACTTAGGTACGACAAACTCCTGCGTCGCAGTTATGGAAGGCGGCAAACCCACCGTCATAGCCAACGCCGAAGGGGGTCGCACCACACCTTCCGTAGTAGCATATGCTAAAAATGGCGATCAACTTGTCGGACAAATCGCCAAGCGTCAAGCCGTGATGAACGCCGAAAACACCTTTTACTCAGTAAAACGGTTTATCGGGCGTAGGGTTGATGAAGTAACCCACGAAACCACTGAAGTTTCCTACAAAGTTCTCAAAGTCGGCAACAGCCTCAAACTAGACTGTCCCGCCCGCGGCAAGCAATTTGCCCCAGAAGAAATTTCTGCACAAGTTCTTCGGAAACTCGTAGAAGACGCCAGCAAATACCTCGGCGAAACTGTTACCCAAGCGGTAATTACTGTTCCCGCTTACTTCAACGACTCCCAGCGCCAAGCTACGAAAGACGCAGGAAAAATTGCCGGTATAGAAGTGCTGCGGATTATTAACGAACCTACAGCAGCAGCTTTAGCTTACGGGTTAGATAAAAAGAGCAACGAAACCATCCTCGTATTTGACTTAGGTGGCGGTACTTTCGACGTATCTATTCTCGAAGTAGGCGACGGCGTATTTGAAGTGCTAGCAACTTCTGGAGACACTCACCTCGGCGGTGACGACTTCGACAAAAAAATTGTTGATTTCATCGCTAATGAATTCCAAAGAGCCGAAGGAATTGACCTCCGCAAAGACAAACAAGCCCTGCAACGCCTGACGGAAGCAGCCGAAAAAGCCAAGATTGAGCTTTCGAGCGTTACCCAAGCAGAAATCAACCTGCCGTTTATTACCGCGACTCAAGACGGGCCAAAACACTTGGACACGACTTTGACGCGGGGCAAGTTTGAAGAACTCTGTTCCGATTTGATCGATCGCTCCCGCATCCCCGTAGAAAATGCGATCCGCGACGCCAAATTAGACAAATCTGCAATTAATGAAGTCGTCTTAGTTGGTGGTTCTACGCGCATTCCTGCGGTGCAAGAACTGGTCAAAAAACTCCTTGGCAAAGACCCCAACCAAACGGTAAACCCGGACGAAGTGGTCGCAGTCGGTGCAGCAATTCAAGCCGGCGTACTCTCCGGCGAAGTCAAAGACATCTTGTTGCTCGACGTTACTCCGCTGTCTCTAGGCGTCGAAACCTTGGGTGGCGTGATGACCAAAATCATTCCCCGCAACACAACTATTCCTACCAAGAAGTCGGAAACTTTCTCGACTGCTGTAGACGGCCAAACAAACGTGGAAATTCACGTTTTGCAAGGCGAACGGGAAATGGCAAATGATAACAAGGATTTGGGAACATTCCGCTTAGATGGAGTTCCTCCAGCCCCCCGTGGCGTACCTCAAATTGAAGTTACTTTCGATATCGATGCTAACGGTATTTTGAATGTAGCTGCTAAGGATAAAGGTACTGGCAAGGAGCAATCGATTAGCATTACTGGTGCTTCTACTTTGCCCAGCAATGAAGTCGATCGCATGGTGAGGGAAGCCGAATCGAATGCTTCTGCTGACAAGGAACGTCGCGAAAGAATCGATCGCAAAAACCAAGCTGATTCTCAAGCCTATCAAATCGAGAAGCAGTTGGCAGAATTGGGCGATAAAGTTCCCGCTGATGACAAAACTAAGATTGAAGGGTTGCTTAAAGACTTGCGATCCGCGATCGAGAGTGAAGATGACGATCGCATCAAGACACTGACAACAGAGTTGCAGCAAGCATTCTACGCTGTCAGCAGCAACCTGTACCAGCAAGCAGGCGGCCCAACTGACGGCCCTGGTGGCCCTGGTGGCCCTGGTGGCTATGGAGACGGTGGCCCCACTGGCGGCGGCGACGACGTGATTGACGCCGACTTCACAGAAGGCAACAAATAACAGGCTAAATTAAAAGCCCCCAGCTAGAAGCAAGAAACCCGGTTTTGAACAGAAACCGGGTTTCTGTTCATTCAAAAACAAACCAAAGTCGATCGACTAAAATCACTAAAAATCTTGCTTGAGGCATAGAGACAAAACTAGAATATGCTTCAACAAATATCATAAACTAGCAGTAATATCGCAATCGAGAGCCATTAAATGTCACGTTCTCCTATACAAAATTCCTCCCCAAATACTCCCAGCCAATCTCATATTGCATCCTTGCGCCGACTCCGCCGGATCAGCCATTTACTAGACAACGCCATTCCGATTCCCGGCACAAAATACCGCATCGGACTCGATCCGATATTGGGACTTATACCGGGCGGCGGCGATGTAATCACTTCAATTTTTGCAGGCTATGTTGTCTTCAAATCCGCTCAAATGGGAGTGCCTCAAGAGACTTTAGTAAAAATGGCAGCTAATATCGTATTTGATACAGTTGCTGGTACTGTACCGGTAGCCGGAGATTTGTTGGATGTTGCTTGGAAAGCTAATGTCAAAAATATAGAATTGCTGGATGCTCATTTAGGTTCCCCTGAACAAGGCAAAAAAGCCGATTGGCTATTTGTGGTGGCGCTGTTATTGGGTTTGATTTTAATTGTCGGAGGTGTAATTTTCTTGAGTGTGATGCTTTTCGCGTGGCTATTTCAAGTAATTACAGGACGTTAATCTTTGGTTGGAGGCTAAAGATAAATCCCTTTCTTTGTGTCCTAATTGATAGCATATAATCGGGCAAATTATTCCTTGAAAATCATCTTGGATGAGGATTACGGGCAGGGAAAAACATCTGGGTTGAACTACCCGTAGGTGCGTTGCTTTTTTTATGCCTCAACAAAGATATAAAATCTCACATATCCGTACATTACAAACGGGGCGAGTGGAAACAAACCCCACACTTTTTTACTGCAATACTTGGGAAAAATAATAGGAGTGTTAGCTACAAAAAAAACAGTGGCTGCAATCAATCTTCAATAAATAAATACTAAAATGTGTCAGGGTTGAAAAATTCAACCAACCCCTACCAATAAAAGTTCTGATCCTCTTACCAAGAAGATATATGTGGCAGAAATCTGAGATATTGCACCATTCTCAAGAACAAGCAAGATGCCTGTTCCACAATAAAATTCACTCTGGATATTGAAAAGTATATCTTAAGGGTATTGACAAAAGTTATTAACTATGTTTCCAAACATCAATTTTCTTTGAAACTAGGTAGTGACCAGGAATTTCAAAGGTGGTACCCGCCACGTGATTTATCCGTGGAATCAATCCCAAATCGAAAATCGAAAATCCTCAAGAAAGAGCATTTATCTCGCGCAAGTCAATTCTTTAATCGAAAATCGAAAATCTAAAATCGATTGACCAGGAATTTCAAAGGTGGTACCCGCCACGTGATCTATCCGTGGAATCAATCCCAAATCGAAAATCGAAAATCCTCAAGAAAGAGCATTTATCTCGCGCAAGTCAATTCTTT
>NZ_JAUBUC010000011.1:48117-116431 GCF_036705285.1 Microcoleus sp. B4-C1
AATCGAAAATCGAAAATCTAAAATCTAAAATCGATTGACCCGATCGCGCTTGAGTCCGATATAGTGATATAATCCAGACTATAATATCAACTTGATATAAATGCTTGAATTATCAGCACTTGGACTGCTACAGTTGCAACCCATGCACGGCTATCGGCTAAAGCAAAAACTGGAGCTGTTTATGAGCAGTTGCATCAGCGTCAACTATGGAGCGATTTACCCACTCCTGAAGCGCTTGGAAGAGCGAGGCCAGATTGCGACAATTGCCGAAGAAGCCGGAGATGCGGGCTGTCAGCGCAAAATCTACGGAATTACCGCCCAAGGGCGCGAACTCTGGCGGCAAAAAATGCTCGAACACCCTCAAGAAAGCTGGGTTAACAGTGGTTCCCGGTTCCAAATTAAGTTTTTCTTTTTTGGCGACTTAGAACCAGCAGAACGGCTGAAGCTATTGGAACACCGCTTGCGAGCCTGTTACACCCGTCAAGACTACATCGAAAGCCTCAAGAGCGAATATCCACTAACGGACGACTATCAATTTGCTTCTCGCGATCGCTGCGAGTCAGTGCTGGCGTCAGAGATTGAGTGGTTAACCGAGCAACTAGCCAAGGAAAAAAGTGCGATCGCCCGAGTGCGTGACTCCCCAACCTCCGCTGAATCCGCTGAATCCAAGGGAAAATCCTTCCAACTCACCCACTCAGGTGACTCGTAAGAAGGATGTGCAATCATTCCTGCCATCGTAACTTTTGAGAAATAACAAGAAGCTTTCCTAAAAATAATCACCCCTAGGCTTGGCTAACTGTGATGAGACTAAAGCCCTGCACATACCCCAACCCCATTAAAAAGAGACTTTCCCGATTCCATCCTGTTTAAAATCCCTTGTCATTATTCCCCCTTGTTGGAGGGGAACGCCGGAGAATCAAAGATTTCGCCCAAGTCTCAGTCAGAAGTTAAAAAAAATCTAAGTGGTGCTGCCCATGAGTTATTCTAAATCCCCAGAATCCGTCGTTGAAACAGAAGAGCAAAAACCTGCCACACCCGAACTGCACCCAACCGATGCAGACAGCGATCTACCAGAGGATTTTCCCGCCGTTGTCGATCGCCCGGAACCTGTTGCTAAACCACGATCGCGCTGGCCTCTAATTGCCGCGATCGCGATCGCCACAGGCGCAGCAGGTTTCGGCTGGTACTCGTGGCAATCAGGCCAGACTCGCGCACCGCAACAGGCAGCCGCCGCCCAACCCCCAGGCATACCAGTCAAGATCGCAGCCGTACAAACCAGCTCAGTCGAAGATGCTTCCGAATTTGTTAGCAGCTTAGAAGCCAAGCGTTCGGTACAAATCAAACCCGAAGCAGAAGGGCTAGTCACGGAGATTTTTGTCAAAGCCGGCGACTTCATAAATCAAGGGCAAGCCATCGCCCGCATGAAAAGCGACAGCGCCCAAGCTGACTTGAGGCAATCCCAAGCCAACCTGATCCGCGCTCAATCCCACTTAGCCGAATTGCAAGCAGGAGCCAGGCCCGAAGAAATCGCCCAAGCTCAAGCCCAAGTCGCCCAAGCCCAAGCCAACCTCGCTCAACTGCGATCGGGCTCTCGGCCAGAAGAAATTGGTCAAGCCCAAGCCCGCGTTAGCCAAGCTGAAGCCGACCTCGCCGATGCCGAAACAGGTAGCCTCTTAGAAGAAATCGCCCAAGCAAGAGCGCAAATAGAAGCAAGCACAGCCGAAGCAAAGTTAGCCAGCCAGCAACTTGCCAGATATGAGGCCTTGGCAAAAGAAGGCGCCGAATCCGCGAACACCCTTGAGCAATACACCCAAAAAGAAGGCAGCGCCAAAGCCAATCTCCGAGAAGCTCAAAGGCGGTTTGAGCAGCGACAAAAGAACAGACAAGCCGAGATCGAGCGTCGCACAGCAGCCTTGCAACAGCAGCGGCAAGCTTTGCGACAATTGCAAAACGGTTCGCGCCCAGAGGAAATAGCCAAAGCCGAAGCAGAAGTCGCACAAGCCAAGAGTAGATTAGCCCAGTTAGCCAACGGCACTCGCCAAGAACAGCTCGATCAAGCTGAAGCGCAAGTTGCCCAGGCCGCCGCTCAAGTGCGCGGCTTTGAAGTACAACTACAAGAAACTGCGGTCACCGCGCCCTTCGCAGGAGTCATCGGCGACATACCAGTGAAAGTAGGTGATTACTTGCAAAAAGGCAACGCTATCGCCACCCTGACAGAGAACCAATTGCTAGACTTGCGGTTATCAATTCCTTTGGAACGGATGCCTCAATTACGCTTAGGGTTGCCAGTACAAATGCTCGATGCTCAAGGTAAGGCGATCGCCCAAGGTCAAATCAGCTTTATCTCCCCGAACGTCAGCGCCAATTCCCAAACAATTTTAGCTAAAGCCACCTTTCCCAACCCCACCGGCGAACTGCTTAATCTCCAGTTTGTAAAAGCTAAAGTCATCTGGAAACAGAACCCCGGAATTTTAGTTCCAGTAACAGCAGTTACTCGCTTAGGTGGGGAAACTTTTGTCTTCACAGCTCAAAAGCCGGAACAGCCAAAACCTGGAATGCCACCTTTAGTAGCGCGGCAAAAGCCCGTGAAATTGGGAGCCATTCAGGGGAATAATTATCAAGTTATCGAAGGTTTGAAAGCCGGCGAAAAAATTGTTACCGCAGGCATCCTTAACTTGACAGACGGCGCTCCCATTATGGCTCAAGAGGAAGGGAAAGGAGCAGGGGAAAAATTACCATTAGCAAGCCAAAAATAAGGTATGTTGTTGCGCTTTAGCGCTCTTAATAGGTAAATTAAGAGCGCTAAAGGGCAACTACGTACCTTACGTGAAACTACTTGATTGCTCCGCTCTAAAAAAGGGGGCTATTTTAATTTTTGACGCAAGTGCAATTAGGAATTAGCAATTATCAACTAACAACTACCCATTACCCAAATAATGTTTGCAGATTTCTTTATTAAACGACCAGTCTTTGCTAGCGTCTGCGCCTTAATTATTGTTTTGGTAGGCGCAATAAGCATTCCCACATTGCCGATCGAACGCTTCCCCGACATCAGCCCCACCCAAATCAACGTCACAGCCAACTATAGCGGTGCCAATGCTGAAGTTGTCGAAAATGCGGTAACAAACATCCTAGAAAGGCAAATCAACGGCATTGAAGGACTGAAATATCTAACTTCCAGTAGCACTAACAGTGGAACTAGCACCATTACAGCCACCTTTGATACTTCCCGCGACAAAGATATCGCCGCCGTCGATGTGCAAAATCGAGTTGCAGTCGCTCAGCCACAACTCCCCGATGCCGTACAACGCACAGGAGTTACAGTTACAAAACAATCTAACAGCCTACTGCTGGCTATAGGATTATTTACCGAAAATAAAGAATACGATACCATATTTTTAAGCAACTACGCCGATCTCTATTTAGCAGACACTTTAAAGAGAGTAAAAGGCGTGGGCGACGTGCGAATTTTTGGGGAAAGACGCTATGCTATGCGCCTGTGGATCGACCCCAATAAATTAGCGGCTCGTAATCTAACAATGCAAGATGTAACAAGAGCAATTAACGAACAAAACTTGCAAGTTGGAGTAGGAAGAATTGGTCAAGAACCCGCCCCAGAAGGGCAAATGTATCAGATTGATTTGAGTGCAGAAAGTCGTCTCAAAAGCCCCACAGAATTTGAAGACATAGTTATTAAAAGCGAAGCAAATGGAACTTTAGTTAAGTTAAAAGATGTCGGTAGAGCAGAATTAGGAGCAGAAAATTATAACTCTTTCCTGCGATTCCGAGGTAATGACGCGGTGGGTTTAGGGATTTACCAATTACCCGGAAGTAATGCTCTAAATGTTGCCCAAGCCGTCAAATCAGAAATGGAGAAATTAGCGAAAAACTTCCCTCCGGGGGTGATACATAGAACCGCACTAGATACGACTCAATTTGTCCAAGAGTCAATGGCAGAAGTAGTCAAAACTCTGTTTGAAGCAGTCTTGCTAGTGGTGATAGTTATTTTTGTTTTCCTGCAAGATTGGCGCACTACGATTATTCCCACCATCACAATTCCCATTTCCTTGATTGGGACATTTGCCTTTATCAAAGCTTTCGGATTTACGATTAACAGTTTGTCTCTATTTGGTCTTACCTTAGCAACAGGTTTAGTGGTTGATGACGCTATCATCGTAGTCGAAAATATTGACCGTCTAGTCCGCCAAGGTATGAATGCCCGCCAAGCAGCTTCCGAGTCAATGCGGGAACTTTTTAGTGCTGTAATAGCCACTTCCTTAGTATTGATGGCCGTGTTCATACCAGTGGCATTTTTCCCAGGGACAACGGGAGCACTCTATAAACAATTTGCTCTGACAATTGCTTTTTCAGTGCTCATTTCTACCTTTATGGCGGTTACTCTTACTCCCTCACTTGCCGCTATATTACTGCGCCCAGGTAAGAAGTTTGGTGGCCCGTTGGG
Source organism: Microcoleus sp. B4-C1 (assembly GCF_036705285.1). NCBI lineage: Bacteria > Bacillati > Cyanobacteriota > Cyanophyceae > Oscillatoriales > Microcoleaceae > Microcoleus > Microcoleus sp. B4-C1. The sequence continues at coordinate 52,580 of NZ_JAUBUC010000011.1, forward strand.
TTGGGTGTTTAACCGCATTAACATTTTTCTTGATTGGATACAAAAGAAATATAGAGAGTCCTTAATATTCTTAACACGATTTAAAACCCTTGTTACCCTGTTGTTTATTGCTTCTCTGGGATTCACCGCTTGGCTTTATTTAGCAGTACCCACCGCATTTATCCCAGAGGAAGACCAGGGCTATTTTCTGACAATTATTCAAGGGCCTCAAGGCGTTTCGCTGCAATACACTCAGAAAGTAATGGATCAAGTAGAACAAGAAATCCTCAAACTTCCTGAAGTTGTCGGGACTTTTTCAGTGGGTGGCTTTGGTTTTAGTGGTAATAGTTCCAATCAGGGGATTATATTTACTACCCTTAAACCCTGGAAAGAAAGGGAAGGTGAAGATCAAACTGTACAAGCGATTATTGGTAAATTGCAGGGTAAGTTTTTCTCGATTCCAGAAGCTAGAATTTTCCCTGTGAATCCGCCGGCTATTCAAGGTTTAGGTCAATTTGGAGGCTTCCAATTTCAATTGCAAGACCGCAAAGGTAACAGCGGTTTAGATTCTCTAGTTCAGGCGATGGGCGGGATTTTAAAGCAGGCGAATCAGACGCCCGGATTGCAGGCGGTATTTAGTACGTTTGCTGCGAATACGCCTCAGTTACTTGTGGAAGTTGACCGCAATCGAGCTAAGGCTCTAGATATTCCGATTAATGATGTTTTTAGTACGTTACAAACGGCTCTGGGTTCTCAGTATGTGAATGATTTTAATCTGCAGCAGCGCAATTATCGGGTGTATGTTCAGGCGGATAAACAGTTTCGTGATAACCCTGAAGATATTGGGAAATTGTATGTTCGCTCTGGAAAGAATGAAATGATTTCTTTGAGCAATTTGGTGAAGATAACTCCGGTGGTGGGAGCGCAAACTGTTAACCACTACAATTTATATAGGTCAATTGAAATTAGTGGCTCTCCGGCTCCGGGATCGAGTTCTGGACAGGCGATAAAATCGATGGAAAAGGTCTCGGCTGAAGTTTTGCCGTCGGGTTTTGGATATGAATGGTCGGGGAGTTCTTTAGAAGAAATTGAGTCGGGGGGTCAAGCACCAATTATTTTCGGTTTGGGGCTGATTTTTGTGTTCTTGGTTTTGGCTGCTCAGTACGAAAATTATGTCGATCCTTTCATTATTTTGCTATCGGTTCCTCTAGCAATTTTAGGTGCTCTTTTAGCTCAGTCGTTGCGGGGTTTGGCGAATGATGTTTATTGCCAGATTGGTTTGGTGATGTTGATCGGATTGGCTAGTAAAAATGCGATTTTAATTGTGGAGTTTGCGAACCAGTTACGGGAGCAGGGATATTCAATTACTAAGGCAGCAGTTGAGGCTTCTCAAGAGCGTTTACGACCGATTTTGATGACTTCTTTATCATTTATTTTGGGGATTGCTCCCCTAATTAACCCGGAAGGTGCGGGGGCGGCAAGTCGTAGATCGCTAGGGAATGCGATCGCGGGGGGGATGGTTGTTTCTACTGTCTTGAGTTTGTTTATAGTCCCGGTTCTCTATGTGGTGGTTGTCTCGGCTCGCGATCGCTTTCGGAAGCGCGATCGACTAGACAATCTGCCCGATGATGGTACAACTTTGAACGGCAAAACGAGTCCAGGCGAGGAGGTTGAACGCGATAAAGTATCGCCGCTGTAGTTGGTAATTAGTTCCTTTAACTATCCGGTTAGTGGTTCTTGCTGCAAAATATCCGACTATCTGTGCCACAGACTTTTTGATTGTTGCGACGCTGTGCGCCCACTATCGGGGAAGATTTTTTGTGCAGGTAGCGATCGCCCCCCATCGTGCAATAATGATATGACTTGCACAAAAGCTCTATTAGTAGGTAAATCTTGCCTACCTTACCGCTACATATAGCGTCTCAACTGTCAACCCGTGCAAGTTATCAATTAAACCGGCTGTTGCACTACACAAATTTTTCCTAATGGCTGAAGTCCCCCTAAATCCCGCAGAACTTGCAGAAGCCCTCAACGGCTTTACCGATATCAATTTCCAATTGCCAGACCCCGAAGACGAACAAATACCAGAGTTTGATTTTGAAAATCAGGTTGACAATGCCTGGAAAGTGTGCGATCGCTTCGACTTGCAAACCGACATTTGGCGGGGACGCATTCTCCGAACAGTTAGAGACAGAGAAAAAAAAGGTGGCGAAGGACGCGGCACAGGGTTTTTGAACTGGCTCAAAGAAAGAGAAATTGGCAAAAGTCAAGCCTATTCTTTGATAGAATTAGCTAATAGTGCCGACACTCTGATCCAGCAAGGAGATTTAGACCCAGATTCCATTAGAAACTTCAGCAAAAGAGCCTTTGTAGAAACCGCCAAAGCATCTCCCGAAGTGCAGCAAATGGTAACAGATGCCGCAGCAAATGGCGATCGCATCACCCGCCGCGAAGTCAAACAACTATCCGACGAATGGATGGCAATGAACTCAGATTTATTGCCAGAAGAAGTCAAAGAAAAAGCATCTACCGGTTCTCTACCTTCCCGCTACCTCGCTCCTTTAGTCAAAGAAATGGAGAAACTCTCTCCATCTCACCAAAGCGAAATTCAAAAAGAAGTAGCAGAAAATCCCGACGTAGATACTGTCAAACAGCTAACATCCGACGCCAAGAACTTATCAAAATATCTCGACGCCGCCGCCCAAGTGCAAGCTCTCAATCAGTCTCATTTAGACATGGAAATGGCCTTAGAAGAATCTTTGCGAGTAGGCTGTTTGGGAACCACCGCCGACGTTGTAAAACAAGCCGCACAGCTAGAACAAACAGTAGTCAAACTCTACACAATTTGGAAGCGTTTAGGCAGTTTGGCAGATAGATTGTACGTTGACACAGGAGCAAGCACACCCAATTTGCGCTTGCTTTTGGGATGCTTGGACAGTCTTTCGGGAGAAAAGATTGAAGTAGATTTCGGAGACGGAGAACGCTCTATTCGCTTGCAAATTTTCAGCGAATAGCTTTACTTTGACCGCAGATAAAAGCCAACATCCAGGCTCATTATCTGCGTCGATTCCTGTTCATCTGCGTTTAAAATTTCTGAGTTGTTTCCACAGATATCAGGGATACAAATAACGCCGATATTTGGTAAATAGTTCTTTCCCCAACAGCTATAACTACAGATCAAGTAGTTTTTTGGGTAATGTCCAGCGGCAGGAATGGCACAACAAATAAGACTGCCAACCACGGTAGAAAAGATAGGATAAATAAAAATAAACCGAGCTTTTGCATAGATTCACATAATACAGCTTTGATATCCCCTTTATCTGTTAGTCCACTTAAAGTGAACTTCGTTTGTATAGTAGCGATTTCAATCGCCTCCTTCACTACAAACTCCAATCTTGCACCAATGTCAGCAACAGGCTTTCCGGCCTGTTCCACAAATACTAAATGTTCTTGTGGAACAGGCATCTTGCCTGTTCTAGAGAATGGTTCAACAAATGACTACCAACTTAATTGCGTGGATTTTGTTTGTATAGTAGCGATTTCAATCGCCTCCTTCACTACAAACTCCAATCTTGCACCAATGTCAGCAACAGGCTTTCCGGCCTGTTCCACAAATACTAAATGTTCTTGTGGAACAGGCATCTTGCCTGTTCTGGAGAATGGTTCAACAAATGACTACAAACTTAATTGCCAAGCATCTCCACCTCAATTTTTAATCCCCGTTGCCGCAATCCCCCGAATAAACTGCCGCTGACCGGCCAAAAACAGCAACACCACCGGTACAGTTCCAATTACCACCGCCGCCATCAACAACTGCCAACTGCTAGTAAACTGTTCCTGAAACTCAGCCAAAACCAACTGCACAGTCCGCAACTGGGGCCTCGTCGTAAACACCAGCGGCTTAAACAAATCATTCCACTCCCCGATAAACGTAAACAAAAACAGCGTCACCAAAGCAGGGCGGGCCAAAGGTAACATCACCTGCCACAAAACCTGCCAGCGGTTAGCCCCATCCAGCATTGCCGCCTCCTCTAACTCCGCGGGAATTGTCATAAAATACTGGCGCAGCAGAAAAATCCCAAAACCGTTAGCCGCCGTCGGCAAAATCAGCGCCCCGTAAGTATTCAGCAGATGGCCCCACTTCAAAACCAAGAAAATCGGAATCACCAAAAGCTGAAACGGAATTACCAGCGTCGCCAAAACCCCCAACACAATCGCCTGTCGCCCGCGAAACTTCAGCCTGGCCAAGGCGTAACCGGCCAAAGCAGAAGTTACAACCTGAAAACCCGTCACTGCGATCGCCACTAGAGTAGAATTAAAGAATGCCAATAAAAAATTGCCCCGTCGCCAAGCCTCCTGATAGTTCGCAAAAGTCAGGCCTGTGGCCTTGACACCGACACCCGATGGTGATATTGAAACCAAGAATACAGCAGCCAGTGGCAGCAGCACCAGCGCAGCACCCGCCAGCAACAAAATAAAACTCAGCAGTTCCAGCGCATGAGACCTGTCAAAGGATTTACCCATAAATTTGTGAATTAACCTAAAATAATAAGCCTGTGACGTTCTCCAACCCGATCGCATCCCAGATTCCCATACAAGAACATAATAGTAGTAGAGGGAAAGAAGGAGTACCTAGGGAGGAAGTTGTGATTAGGATATAATGTTATAGATAGAGTTGGTACTGTAAAACCCTGAAAGGTGGAGACATAGACCGTATTTCTATCATCTATTTCCGGGCAAAAGATCGACTAACGACTAATTCAAGTAATTAGTAAATAGATAGCATTCTAGCGATAGTCTTTCTGGAGTGTTCGACGGCAAAAGTCCGGCAAACACGCACGCTTGACGCCAGTTTTTCCCGGAACGTCAAAGAAAAGTTCTTTGTCGAAAGCATCCTCAGCTATAATCTGTGATTTAGATGGGGTGCTTTCAAAATAGGTAAAGTGTACTGTCACTGACCCCCCATTTTAAAGGGGTTTCCCAACATCCCGCAAGCTTATATAAGGAGACTACATATCTATGCCCCAGCTTGAGGCCAGCCCAACAATTGACTTTCAAACCGAAACTTACAAAGATGCTTACAGCCGCATCAACGCCATTGTGATTGAAGGCGAACAAGAAGCTCACGATAATTACCTGACACTGGCCGAACTGTTGGCGGACAAAAAAGCAGAGTTAGTTGGCTTGTCCAAGATGGAGAACCGCCACATGAAAGGCTTCCAAGCTTGTGGCCGGAATCTTAAAGTCACGCCCGACATGGCATTTGCCAAGCAGTTCTTTTCGGAATTGCACAGAAACTTCCAAACGGCAGCGGCCGAAGGTCAGATTGTAACTTGCTTGTTGATTCAATCGCTAATTATCGAGTGTTTTGCGATCGCAGCTTACAACATCTACATCCCCGTCGCCGATGACTTTGCTCGCAAAATCACCGAAGGCGTCGTCAAAGAAGAATACAGCCACCTCAACTTTGGGGAAGTCTGGCTGCAAGCTCACTTTGAGGAATCCAAAGCCGAACTCGAAGCTGCCAACCGCCAAAACCTGCCCATCATCTGGAGACTGCTAAACTCTGTCGCAGACGATGCCCGCGTCTTGGGAATGGAAAAAGACGCTTTAATCGAAGACTTTATGATTGCCTACGGCGAAGCCCTAGGCAACATAGGCTTTAACAACCGCGATATCATGCGGATGTCAGCACAAGGCCTCGCAGCCTAGTTAACTTGGAAATAAGGAATGGGAAAAAAATTAAAAATTAAAAATTAAAAATGGGATAACTCATTTTAAAATATAAATTTTTAATCTTCCCATCTTCCATCTTCCATCTTCCATCTTCCACCTTCCATCTTCCTTCATTTGACAACTTAATGTTTGGTCTAATCGGTCACTTAACCAGCTTAGAACACGCCCAATCAGTAGCTAACGAGCTGGGCTATCCAGAATATGCCGATCAAGGTCTCGATTTTTGGTGCAGCGCACCGCCCCAAATAGTTGATCAGATCACGGTAACAAGCATCACTGGACAAAAAATAGAAGGTCGCTATGTCGAGTCCTGTTTTTTGCCAGAAATGCTAGCAACTCGCCGGATTAAAGCAGCTACTCGCAAAATCCTTAATGCGATGGCACACGCTCAAAAAAACGGGATTAACATCACTGCTTTGGGCGGCTTTTCTTCGATCATTTTTGAGACTTTCAACTTGCAGCAAATTAAGCAAATTCGCAATCTCAAGTTGGAGTTTGAACGCTTCACCACTGGTAACACTCACACAGCTTACATCCTCTGCCGCCAAGTAGAAGAAGCAGCCCCTAAATTGGGGATTGAACTTTCAAAAGCCACGGTAGCGGTTTGTGGTGCTACTGGCGATATTGGCAGTGCTGTGTGTCGCTGGCTCAATGTTAAAACAAATGTAGCAGAATTGTTGCTCATCGCCCGCGACAAAGAACGATTGCAAGATTTGCAATCAGAATTGGGTCGAGGGAAAATTATGGACTTGGAAGAAGCCCTGCCCCAAGCGGATATTGTAGTCTGGGTAGCCAGTATGCCCAAGGGAGTAGAAATTGACCCTAAGACATTGAAGCAACCATGTTTATTGATTGACGGTGGCTATCCGAAAAATTTGGCAACTCAGGTTCAGCATCCCGGAATTTACGTACTCAATGGCGGCATTGTGGAGCATTCCCTCGATATTGAGTGGAAAATCATGAAGATTGTCAATATGGATGTGCCGGGCCGACAGTTGTTTGCCTGTTTTGCTGAATCAATGCTACTGGAATTTGAAAAAATGTATACCAATTTTTCTTGGGGACGGAATCAAATTACTGTGGAAAAGATGGAGCAAATCGGTCATATTTCTGTCAAGCACGGTTTCAGACCTTTATTAATGTCAGTTTGATGTTAAAAGTCAACTGTTAAATTTGAAAATTTAATAGTTGACTTTTTCTTTGGCATCGGAATAATATTTTTCGGAGTGCAGCGCTAGCTTCCGGCTCGCGCTATATGATAATAATGATGATGTGACCAAATTTGATCTCATACAAAATTTAAAATTCAAAACTTCCAAATTTCCTCTCTTTTTCAGCATCCCCTGACAGGGTAGGATCTGGAAATAGTCGATCGACAAAACCTGACAAAACCTGACAAAACCTTATAGAAATTATCAGCGTGCCAAACCCAGACCGTAAACCCTTACTCTTAGATTTTGAAAAGCCCCTGGCCGAACTCGAAACCCGAATTCACCAGATTCGCGAACTCGCCGCCGAAAACAGCGTCGATGTCACCGACGAAATTCGCAAACTCGAAGCGCGTTCCGCCCAACTGCGACAAGAAATTTTCAGCAGCTTGTCCCCCATGCAGCGGCTGCAACTAGCCCGTCACCCGCGCCGCCCCAGCACCCTCGATTACATTCAGGCAATTAGCGACGAGTGGATCGAGCTTCACGGCGATCGGCGCGGCGGAGACGACCCGGCCCTCGTCGGCGGAATTGCCCGCATAGACGGGCGTCCCACAGTCATCATCGGCCATCAAAAAGGGCGCGACACTAAAGACAATATCGCCCGCAACTTCGGCATGGCGGCTCCCGGTGGCTATCGCAAAGCCCTGCGGTTGATGGAACACGCCGATCGCTTCGGAATGCCAATTTTCACCTTTATCGACACTCCGGGGGCTTGGGCGGGCTTAGAAGCAGAACAGCTCGGACAGGGAGAGGCGATCGCCTGTAACCTCCGCGAGATGTTTCGCCTCGACGTTCCCATTATTTGCACCGTCATCGGCGAAGGCGGTTCCGGCGGCGCATTGGGTATCGGCGTCGGCGAGCGGCTGTTAATGTTAGAACATTCCGTCTACACCGTCGCCACCCCCGAAGCTTGCGCGGCGATTCTCTGGAAAGACTCCGGTAAAGCTAACTTGGCCGCAGAAGCTCTCAAAATCACTTCCTGGGATTTGAAAAACCTCGGCATTCTCGATCAAATAGTACCAGAGCCGATCGGCGGCGCTCACTCGAATCCCCTCAAAGCTGCCTCCATACTCAAACAAGCTTTGTTAGAAAACTTAGCAGAACTAACCCAGCTTACGGGTCAGCAGCGACGCGAACTCCGGTATCAAAAATTTCGCCACATCGGTGTATTCACTGAAATTGCGGCTTGAGCTGATCGATTCAGAGTTATCAGTTATGAGTTAAAAATTCTTAACTTTAAACTCATAACTCACAGCTCATTATTCTGCGGATCTGTCAGCAGTGTTATAATTTCTCAGGTGACACGGCTTAACAGTTCTTAATGTTTATCTCATAATTAACTGTGATCACCCGCAGCAGACAGTTGTCTAATTTGCCGATGAAGGCTGCAACGCTGTAGGGAGTTGCCGAGCGAAAGTATTAGGACACTGAATGAACCATCCAACAACAAAGCAGGCTCTGATTACCGGAGCCAGCAGCGGTATTGGCAAAGCGACGGCTCTAGCGTTCGCCGCCGAAGGCATAAATCTGGCCTTAGTTAGCCGAGAGTCGGAAAACTTAGAAGCCGTTGCCGCAGCAGCCCGAGAAGTCGGAGTGAAAGCAGAAGCTTATCCCTTAGACTTGGCAAAAATTGAGCAAGTGCAAAGCAGCATCAGCGCGATCGCAGCTCAATTGGGTTCCGTAGATATCCTGGTAAACAGCGCTGGCATGGGCTACACCGGCTCCTTGACGGAAACGTCCCTAGCCGACTGGCAGAGCGTTCTAGACCTCAATCTGACTAGCGTTTGGCAGTGCATTTTAGGAGTTTTGCCCTCCATGCGCGATCGCCGATCGGGAATCATCATCAACGTTTCCTCGATCGCCGGCACCCAAGCCTTCCCCAACTGGGGAGCCTACTGCGTTAGCAAATTTGGTCTCATGGCTTTGTCTAAAACCTTAGCCGCCGAAGAACGGGCTCACGGAATTCGCGTAACAGCAATCTGTCCCGGTTCTGTCAACACTCCCCTGTGGGACACAGACACCGTGGACGCCGACTTCGATCGCAGCGCCATGTTAACCCCAGAAATCGTCGCCCAATCAATTCTGCACGCAGTTCAGTTACCAGCGAGTGCAGTAATTGAAGAAATCACGCTCATGTCCAACGCAGGAGTTTTGTGAACTTGAGATTTTAGACTGCTGGATTTTTCTCGAATTCAACAATCTTTGAATCTCTAGCTATAGCGGTTCTCAGATAAATGAGGTATACAGAAACCCTGTAATGTCAAGCTTTCCAGGTCAAAATTCGTACCTCACATTTTTGAGAAAGGCTATATATCCCCCAATCGAAAATCTAAAATCGAAAATCGAAAATCGATTCACCCTCACACCAACTTGTTATGACAATTGCATCTTCCGCCGATTCCAATGGGTCGAACTCTCTCTCGACTGACAGCATGAAACTGTTACAAACCGCAGACAACAACACCCCGCGCATCCCAACTCGACCCGATCGCAATTCCTCCCACGGTCAAGAATCCAGCGTGCCCAAACCATCAGAAGTAGGCATGGAAGAAATGATGGAGGCCGTTCGCACAATGCTGCTGGGAGTAGGAGAAGATCCTGAACGGGAAGGATTGCTCAAAACCCCAAAACGGGTAGCAGAAGCAATGCGGTTTCTCACCAGCGGTTACAGTCAATCCCTAGAAGAACTCCTCAACGGCGCTATCTTTGACGAAGGCCACAACGAAATGGTACTGGTACGAGACATCAGCGTATTCAGTATGTGCGAACACCATATGCTGCCGTTTATGGGTAGAGTTCATGTCGCTTACATTCCCAACCAAAAAGTAGTGGGATTGAGTAAATTAGCCCGAATTGCTGAAATGTACAGCCGCCGATTGCAGGTGCAAGAACGTTTGACACGCCAGATTGCTGAAGCAGTTCAGACAATATTGGAACCGCAGGGAGTAGCTGTAGTAATGGAAGCCAGCCATATGTGCATGACGATGCGGGGTGTGCAAAAACCTGGTGCTTGGACGGTTACAAGTGCCATGTTGGGCGTGTTTCAAGAGGAACAGAAAACTCGCGAAGAATTCCTGAATTTGATCCGCCACCAACCGGCATTCTTTTAGTCATTAGTTATTAGTCATTAGTCATTAGTCATTAGTCATTAGCCAATCACTTTTTTCCTGGTGGCTAGCGATCGAGCAATTTGGTCACTAGCCCCCAGATTCATCCGCAGTCGCAATTCTTCAATCTAAAATCTAAAATCTAAAATCGGATGACGATCGACTGATAAACCCATAAAATAGACGGGTGACTCATGACTTGTGACTAAATGAATCCTATCAAATTCGGTACAGATGGCTGGCGCGGCATCATTGCTGACGATTTTACATTCGATCGCGTAGCGTTAGTCGCTCCCTTAGCGGCACAAGTTCTCGCACAAACCGGCGGCAGCGATGGCAGCAGCGGTACCGTAATTGTCGGTTACGACCGCCGATTTCTGGCTGAAGAATTTGCCTTCACAGCGGCTGTTGCCGTCCAAAACGCAGGATTTGACGTGCTGCTGAGCGAATCCTACGCCCCCACTCCAGCTTTCAGTTTAGCTGCCAAACAATTAAATGCTTTGGGTGCGATCGTCCTGACAGCCAGCCACAATCCCGGTGCATATTTAGGGTTAAAAGTCAAGGGCGGATTTGGCGGTTCAGTTTCGCCCGAAGTTACTCAACAGATAGAAGCAAAACTCGAAAATCCGGCGGCAATTTCAGCAACTCCCGGCAAATTAGAGAATTTCAATCCTTGGCCGGCTTACTGCAAAACCTTGCGGGAAATGGTAGATATTGAGGCGATTAAAGAAGCGATCGCCAGCGGTAAAATTACAGTATTTGTAGATGTAATGCACGGTGCCGCCGCCGGAGGATTAGCTCAAATTTTAGAAGAAACGGTGCACGAAGTCAACAGCGATCGAGATCCGCTGTTCGGCGGCGGTGCACCCGAACCTTTGCCGCGCTACCTGTCGCAGTTATTTCGGGTGATGCGTACTCACCAGCGAAAAAGTTCTGGTTTGTCCATTGGATTTGTATTTGACGGAGATAGCGATCGAATTGCAGCCGTTGACTCTAGCGGCAACTTCCTCAGTTCACAAATCCTAGTTCCCATCTTAATCGAACATTTAGCTTCACGGCGCGGCTTGACCGGGGAAGTCATCAAAACAGTCAGCGGTTCAGACATAATTCCCAAAATTGCCAAGCTGTACGACTTGCCATTATTTGAAACGCCGATCGGTTACAAGTATATAGCCGATCGAATGTTAACCACCCAAGTCTTAGTCGGAGGCGAAGAATCAGGAGGAATTGGCTACGGTACACACATACCCGAACGAGATGCTTTGCTGTCAGCGCTGTACTTATTAGAAGCCGTGGTCAAATCCGGGGAAGACTTAAGCGAAATTTACAGCCGACTGCAACAAGAAACAAGCTTTACTTCAGCGTATGACAGAATAGACTTGCACCTAGCAAACATGGAAGAAAGGTCGCGTTTGCTGTCCCTGCTGCAAAATCAACCCTTAACAGAAATCGCCGGCAAAGCAGTTGTAGATTGCAACAAAGTGGACGGATATAAATTTCGTTTAGCAGACGGAAGTTGGCTGTTAATTCGGTTTAGCGGAACCGAACCAGTGTTGCGGCTGTATTCAGAAGCAGCGACATTGAAAGAAGTCATGCAAAACTTAAACTGGGCGAAAAATTGGGCGCATAATTAATCGGACTTTTCCACCGCAGATCAACGCAGATGAACGCAGATGACTCGATATCAAATCTCTCTTTCTCTGCGTCCTCTGCGCCCTCTGCGGTAAAAAAAATCTTACTCACCAATGAAATACTATTGCTATATAGCAATCCTAAATGATTATACTCGTTACCAGGCTCTGCCTGGTAACGCATATCCGGAGGCTCTGCCTCCATAGTCTCCGCCGAGGCAGAGCCTCTGGACATCGGTTCCCAGGCAGAGCTTGGGAACCAGTTAACCAGTTATTGAAACTGATTTAGGATTGCTATATCAGATAAATTTTAGGATAAAAGCAAATGGCTTACAGCGATTTCAGTCTGGCGAGAGTCAAAAAAGATTTTGGATTAACCTTAGATGAAACTCGCAATTTATTTGCCGACACAAAACCAGTTTCACCATCAGAAATTTTAACAACAATCCTGATTGATTATGTACCGCTAGCAACTTTTATTTCCACACAAAAAGCTCGATCGGAATTTTTGATTGCCCCGATTTTAGCCGAAGTTAGGCGATTGTTAAACAAACGAGTTTCTCTTTTTTCCGGTAAGGATTTTACTGTCGATCCAGAAAGAGGTTTGCAAGGATTTTGCGATTATATTATTAGCGGTTCTTCAGAACAATTGTTCATCAGTGCTCCGGTTATAACAATTTTTGAGGCAAAAAAGGAAGATATCATTGGGGGTTTGGGTCAATGCGTAGCGGCAATGGTAGCGGCCCAATGTTTCAATCAAAACCAAGATAGTGAGGTCGATCGCATTTACGGGGCGGTGACGACGGGAACTAACTGGAAATTCTTGATTTTGGAGGAAACTACTGTTTATATCGATCCGATTGAATACTATATTCAAGATGTTGATAAGATTTTGGGAATTTTGTTGCAACCATTTTCTCCATCTTTTGTTAATATGGAGCCATAAGTTTTAAGAGAAATAATGACCGATCGCAAATTGCTAGTTGTAGCTACGGGCAATCCAGGTAAACTCAAGGAAATGCAAGTTTATCTTCAGGATTTGGGATGGGAATTGGAACTAAAACCGGAAGAGTTGGAAATCGAGGAAACAGGCGAAACTTTTATTGCTAATGCTTGCTTGAAGGCGTCTGAAGTCGCAAAAGCAACGGGCAAATGGTCGATCGCCGATGATTCTGGTTTAATGGTAGATGCACTCAACGGCAAACCTGGGATTTACTCCGCGCGCTACGGGAAAACCGATGCTGACAGGATATCTCGACTTCTCAAAGAAATGGGAAGCGAACAAAACCGGGAAGCACAATTTGTTTGCGCGATCGCGATCGCTCGTCCCGACGGTACAATTGCCTTGCAAGTAGAAGGAATTTGTCGGGGCGAAATCCTGCACACTCCTCGCGGTACGGGAGGTTTCGGATATGACCCCATTTTCTACGTACCCACACAGCAACAGACTTTTGCCGAAATGACACCGGATATCAAGCGATCGCACTCTCACCGCGGCCGAGCCTTCCACGCTCTAATACCACAAATGGCGAACCTTGTCAACCCCTAATGAGTAAAAAAGCCAAAACAGTCGGTCACTGTGGCATTGGATATTGAGACTTAGGTATCAGAACTAAACAGGAAATAGGTTTTTCCTGGGCAAAGACCAGTTACCAAATACCAATGCCCAATGCCCAATGCCCCCAGTATCTTAGATTGCCTCCAAGTTCTTTTCCCCAGTCCGAATCCGAATAATTTGTTCTACAGGAGAGATGAAAATCTTGCCGTCGCCAATCTCGCCCGTGCGGGAAGCCGCGATAATTTTATCAACCACCATGTCAACCTGATCGTTTTCCACAACAATCTCGACCTTGAGCTTTTGCAAGAACTCAACGGTGTACTCAGAACCGCGATAGCGTTCTGTCATGCCCTTCTGACGGCCAAAACCTCTAACTTCAGAAACAGTCATCCCCACAATACCAGCATTGACGAGTGCGATTTTCACTTCGTCTAGTTTAAAGGGGCGAATAATAGCTTCAACCTTTTTCAAGTTTTTCACTCCTAACAGTTAGTACCTTCGTTATATTACTTAAATCGCGTGACATCTTTTAATATCACTGCTAGTATTAAGTATTTTGTAAAATATACTACCTTATTTTGTACTCGCGATGAGAGGCACGCCAATCTTTAACAATATTCTCCCATTGGCCCGAGGCGCGGGCTCTCCGCTCCGATAGATCGCGGTAGAGTGAAAAAGACCCAAGCCCTCCGCCACGGATCTGCTAAAACAGAAAAAGAACCCAGGAGACAGGAGTTTTCCGAGTTTCCGCTTTGCTATGTCAGATTTGCACATATTGCTGAAAACTATAATTGCCAGAGGCGGTCAGTTAAACTATTCTTATGCACCCAGCCAGCCCTCCCCCTGACCGCAGCGGGCTTGATGCCCTACTGAGAAATCGCCCCTTCCTCGCCTTGTGGACGGGCCAGTTATTGGCCCAAGTGGCGGATAAAATCTTTTACGTATTGCTGATTATTCTGCTGAAAACCGGCGACTACCGACCCTGGCCGGTTTCTTGGCAACATTCGGAAAATTCTATGCTGTCAGCGGTGATGATCGCCTACACCGTGCCAGCGATCGTCTTTGGTTCCGTAGCCGGTATCGTGGTAGACCGCTTTTCCAAAAAGCAAATGCTGGTCGCCTGCAACGTGATTCGAGCCGGGTTGATTGTAGCTTTGCCGTTTTTGCCCAAAGCTTTTGTGGTTTTGTTGACGATGACGTTTTTAATCTCTACCGTAACGCAATTTTTTGCTCCTGCAGAAGCGGCCGCCGTCCCCCTGGCCGTGGGGCGAGAGGGACTGATGTCAGCAAATGCTCTGTTCGCCTCGTCCACAATGGGCGGGATCATTATTGGGATGACGATCGGCGAACCGCTGTTTAGTTGGGTCAAACACAGCTTCGGCTCAGCTTCTCAAGAGTTTTTGCTGGGCGGGTTGTACCTGATATCAGCAGGTTTGATCTATGCCATGCAGATCAAAGAAGGTCATGTCGGCAGCAGTGGCAAAAACGTCCATCCTTGGCAAGACCTCAAGGAAGGTTTGCGGTATGTGAAACACAATCACCTTGTCAGCAACGCGATGGTGCAGTTGACCATTTTGTATTCCGTGTTTGCGGCGCTTCAGGTGCTGGCGATCGCGCTTTCAGGCAAAATAGGTCTCAAAGAAACTCAATTTGGCTTTTTGCTCGCTGCTGCGGGAATTGGAATGGTCTTCGGCGCAGCCTTTTTGGGACACTGGGGTCATCGAATGCACCACAAACCTCTGCCTTTAATCGGTTTCTTGATGATGGGTTTTGTATTAGCAATGTTTGCCTTTGCCAGACACCTTTGGGTGGGATTCGGATTGAGCGCTCTGTTCGGTTTTGGTGCTTCCTTAATTAACGGCCCGATGCAGGCTCTGATTCAAGAAAAAACTCCAGAATCTATGCGGGGTAAAGTCTTTGGATTTGAAAACAATGCGATTAATATTGCTCTGAGCCTGCCTTTAGCACTGACTGGCCCGCTAACGGATGCTGTCAGTAATGCCGTCGGCGACGATGACTTGGGCTTGCGGATCGTGTTGCTGGGTTTGGGCTTTTTGGTCTCGGTGATGGGCATGGCAGCTTGGAAACATACTCGCAAAGTCTTGCAGGATGTTCTCTGAACTTTGCCAAGAAGGAAGAAGCAAGAGGGCTTGGTTTTCGCGATCGATCCATAACATAGCAACCGCCCTGATGATTAGGACGTTCTTAATTGCTCAAACGATTAGTTTTTCTTGTCGAATGCCGAATCAAGAATGCTATACAAGCGTCATATCACGGTAAACCGGCATAGAAACCGCGATTTCCTCTGTTTCTTTTGAGCCTCTGCTGTTCCACAATTTCGCGATCGGACACCGCCCGATCGCCAAACTTTTTGTAAAATATCAGCAGTCAAATTTTCAGAGTTTGACTATTGAGATTAAAGTATAGCCTTTCGATCTCTCATATGAGGTACTCATGGGCATAGGGCATAGGGCATAGGGCATAGGGCATAGGGCATACCTCACCACGCTTGAGAACCGCTATAGTATTATAAAACATCATTAAGATTGTAAACATCAATAGACAATGGTAGTATCATATAGCCAGATGATTAATGCCGATGCTAACGGGTCTTATAATAGTATTTTGAGAAAAGCAATCCCAAATGCGTTTAGCGATGGGATAGGGAGCTGCGTAGTTCAGCCGAGGCGGGTTAATCCGCTCAAAGTAAAAGCGAAAGGGGAGGGACTTCATGCCTCCCACGTCATGTAATAGATGACTATAGTTTTACAAGCTATAAAAGCTTTCATTAAAAAACATAATTAGTTTAAGGAAGGAAATACTGTGCAACTAAAAACTAAAGTGACAATCAGGCGTGCAACTGGTGGATTTGCTCTGATTGACAGCTTGATCCGCCACGGTGTCAAGCATATTTTTGGTTATCCCGGCGGCGCAATTCTGCCGCTTTACGACGAACTCTACCGCGCTGAAGAAACTGGCGCTATCAAACATATTCTGGTGCGCCACGAACAAGGCGCTGCTCACGCGGCTGACGGATACGCCCGCGCTACGGGCAAAGTTGGGGTTTGTTTTGCTACTTCGGGCCCGGGCGCAACTAATTTAGTGACGGGGATTGCGACGGCCCACATGGATTCGATCCCCATGGTAATTATTACTGGTCAGGTGCCCCGTGCGGCGATCGGCACTGATGCGTTTCAGGAAACAGATATTTACGGGATTACCCTGCCAATTGTCAAGCATTCCTATGTAGTACGCGACCCGAGAGATATGGCGCGAATTGTGGCAGAAGCTTTCCACATCGCCAGTACAGGGCGGCCGGGGCCAGTCTTGGTTGATGTGCCCAAGGATGTGGGCTTAGAAGAATTTGACTATCTGCCCGTGGAACCCGGCTCGGTGAGAATTCCTGGCTACCGGCCCACGGTGAAGGGAAATCCTCGGCAAATTAATCAAGCAATCTATTTGCTGCAGGAAGCAAAGCGTCCTTTGCTTTATGTGGGCGGCGGGGCGATCGCAGCGGGGGCCCACGAGGAAATTAAGGAACTGGCCGAACTTTTCCAATTGCCGGTGACGACAACGCTGATGGGCAAAGGTGCCTTTGACGAACACCATCCTTTGTCGGTGAAAATGCTGGGGATGCACGGCACTGCTTACGCTAATTTTGCCGTTACCGAGTGCGATTTGCTGATTGCTGTAGGGGCTCGGTTTGACGATCGGGTGACGGGAAAACTAGACGAGTTTGCAGCGCGCGCGAAGGTGATTCACATCGATATCGACCCGGCGGAAGTAGGCAAAAATCGCGGCCCTGACGTGCCGATTGTCGGAGATGTCCGCCAAGTTTTGCTCGATTTGCTGCGTCGCTGTCGGGAAACTGGAGTTTCGGGGAAAACCGGACAGACTGGGGAATGGCTGCACAGGATCGATCAGTGGAAACAGGACTATCCGTTAGTGGTGCCTCATTACCCAGACATTTTGTCTCCGCAAGAGGTGATTTCGGAGTTGGCTACTCAAGCGCCGGATGCTTACTACACAACAGATGTCGGTCAACATCAAATGTGGTCGGCTCAATTCTTGAACAACGGGCCGCGTCGCTGGATTTCGAGCGCTGGTTTGGGCACGATGGGTTTCGGGGTGCCGGCGGCGATGGGCGCGAAAATGGCGCTACCCAATGAGCAAGTGATTTGTATTGCTGGCGATGCTAGCGTGCAAATGAATATTCAAGAATTGGGAACATTAGCACAATACGGCATTAATGTCAAGATTGTGATTGTAAATAACGGCTGGCAAGGCATGGTGCGGCAGTGGCAGCAGGCGTTCTATGGGGAGCGTTATTCGTCGTCGAATATGACTGTGGGGATGCCGGATTTTGTGATGCTGGCTGAAGCTTATGGCGTGAAGGGGATGCTGGTTTCGCAGCCGGAGGAACTCAAAGATGCGATCGGTCAAATGCTCGCTCACGAGGGCCCGGTGCTGATGAACGTCAAGGTGACGAGGGACGAAAACTGCTATCCGATGGTAGTTCCAGGTAAGAGCAACGCTCAAATGGTTGGTTTGCCCGAACGTAGCAAGTTGCAATCTGCGGAGTTGGTTTATTGTCCGAGTTGCGGCGCGAAGAATGTTTCGAGCAATAAGTTTTGTCCTGAGTGCGGGACAAAAGTTTAACGAGTTTTGAGTGGGGACTTAGGCAGTGCCTATTAGTCTCAACTTAAGGTCAAACGTAGTCATAGACTGCTGTTTATCATCGAGGCCAGATCCCCCCTAGCCCCCCTTAAGAAGGGGGGGACAAGAGTCCGATCAAAGTCAACCCCTACTCCCCTTTTTAAGGGGGATTTAGGGGGATCTGGCCTCGGATAAAAGCGAGAGATACAAAGGTTTCAGACTTAAGTTGACACGATGAAAGGCAATGCGATGTCCTTACCCGGCTCTGCTGTTTCACGTTTAATACCATATCCGCTGGCATCGCATCGAGAGCTTTAATCTCTAATCTCTAAGCATATTTTATGAGCCAGTGTCTCAACCCTGATTGCCTATTCCAAAATCCGTCTGGCTATACAAAATTCTGTCAAAAATGTGGGAATAAACTGCTATTGGGCGATCGCTACGGAGCCAAAAAAATTATTGGACAAGGGGGATTTGGGCGCACTTTTCTAGCTATTGACGAGTATAAACCATCAAAACCTCCCTGCGTTATTAAACAATTTTACCCCCAACTTCAAGGCACTTCTAGTATCCAGAAAGCTGCTGAGTTATTTGAGCTTGAAGCAGTACGCCTAGAACAGTTGGGTAAACATTCTCAAATTCCCGACTTATTAGCATATTTTAGTCAAGATGGACGGCAGTATTTAGTCCAAGAATTCATCGACGGTGAAAATTTAGCCCAAACACTAGAATCTAAGGGATATTTTAGCGAAACCCAGATTCGCGACTTGCTTAATAATTTATTGCCAGTATTCGAGTTCATTCACTCCCGCCAAGTCATTCACCGGGATATCAAGCCAGACAATATTATTCTTAGGCAAGATGGGCAACTGGTTTTAGTTGACTTTGGAGCCGCGAAATATGCGACACAAACGGCTCTAGCGGTAACGGGAACGAGGATCGGGACGGCTGGATATACGGCACCAGAACAAGCCAACGGTAAACCGATTCATGCTAGTGATATTTATAGTCTGGGTGTCACTTGTCTGTGTCTGTTAACTGAGGTTGAGCCGATTGATTTATTCGATGATAGCGAGTTTGAGTGGGTGTGGCGAGAACACTTAAAAACATCTGTCAGTTCGGAACTGGGTCAGATTTTAGATAAAATGATACAACCTGCTATTAAAAAACGTTATCAATCTGCTACTGAAGTTTTGCAGGATATTGGTACTCGATCGCCTCAATTATCAGCTCAAACACCTCCACCGCCACCAGACTCGCTTAAATCAGCGCAGGGTGTTGACTATACTCGTCTGCGGGATTTATTGGCGGCGGGGAAATGGAAAGAGGCGGATCAGGAAACAATAAAGGTAATGCTGAAAGCTGCTAGACGGGAGAAGGAAGGTTGGTTAAGTAACAACGACATTGAGAAGTTTCCTTGCGATGATTTACGCACGATTGACCAGTTGTGGGTAAAATATAGTCAGGGTCGCTTTGGCTTTAGCGTCCAGAAAGAAATTTGGCTGTCAGTTGGTGGGAAAGTGGATTGGGAGACTGAAAAGAAACTAGGCGATCGCGTAGGTTGGCGAAACAGCCGAAAAAGTTGGTTGAACTACGATGACCTAACCTTTAATTTGCAAGCACCATCAGGCCACCTCCCGTGGGTTCGTTGTTGCGTGCGGGTTGAGTTTGGTTTTGTGAGTTGGTGGGGTTGGTGGGGTTTGGTTTTTTTCTCTCGCATCGAGAACTGTAAGCTGTAATCTCTAACGATTTCAGCCCCTTGTCAAGTCTTTTTTCTCGAACCTTTTTTTACGAAGTTATCGGCTTTTTGTCATTTCAATACCTGCTACTTACGTAAATAATAAATGCCAACAAAAGTCAGGGATATCATTAAACAACTAGAGGCAGACGGTTGGTATCTCGCTAGAACACGAGGGAGTCACCGCCAGTACAAACATCCTACCAAATCCGGTTTAGTTACAGTTCCCGGTAAACTCTCTGAGGATTTGGCTCCGGGTACATTCAATAATATTCTCAAACAAGCTCTCTTGAGAGAAGTCAAAGAGCAACAAGAACCTAACGAAGTCGAAACAAATCATCAAGATGAGGATCTCAACTAATGCGTTATGCGATTGTCATTGAAAAAACACCGAATAACTATTCAGCTTACGCACCCGATTTACCCGGATGTGCAGCCACAGGCGCAACCCTTGCAGAAGTACAGCAGCAAATTAAAGAAGCGATAGAATTTCACTTAGAAGGATTGCGAGAAGAAGGTTTACCGATTCCCGAACCAACTACGCTTTGTGAATATGTCGAAGCACGATAATCTCAGAAACCCGGTTTCTTTCTATATTTCTCGTCACTCAACGCAAAACTCGTAGAAACCGGGTTTCTAGCCCCCATGCTTAAGCCATGAACTTACGCACTAATGCCAAAGAAACCGGGTTTTTTACCTAATCTGTGGGATCTGTGGGTGACAACGAAAGATTTTCGTAAAAAAACCCGGTTTCTGAGATATAGGAAAATTCGCGGGAGTAACACATGAATCTTTATTTGGGAATAGATTTCGGCACCACGGGCGCGCGATCGACTGTCATCGACTCCCAGGGTACAATCCATTGCGAGACAGAATATACTTTTGCCAACAACGGGCAACAACAGCCTGAATTGCCCTCGGTGTGGGAAAATGCACTGTGGGCTGTAATTGAGCAAATTCCCCCAACAATCCGCAATCAGGTAAGGGCGATCGCCCTTGACGGCACATCCTCCACTGTCATGCTGTGCAATACCGACGGTATACCAGTATGCGAGCCGATTTTATACAATGATGCGCGCGGTGCAGCAGTGACAGAAAGGCTGCGGGCGATCGCCCCTGCCAACCACACAGTATTGAGCGCTACATCCAGTCTGGCAAAACTCCTGTGGTGGCAGGAGGGCGGGCACGGGGGCACCGCCCCTACCGTTTTCCTGCATCAAGCTGACTGGCTGGCATTTCTGCTGCACGGAAAATTAGGAATTAGCGACTATCACAATGCTTTAAAACTCGGTTTTGATGTTGATACTTTGTGCTATCCGAATTGGCTGACACAGGGAATTGCGGGCGCTGGAACTCCTGAATTGCCGCTAGTTGTCGCACCGGGCACGCCTGTGGGGGAAGTGAGATCTCAAGTGGGCGATCGCTTCGGATTTCCCCGCGATTGTATGATTTGTGCTGGTACAACCGATAGCATTGCCGCATTTTTAGCAAGCGGTGTTAATTTACCAGGGGAAGCAGTAACTTCTCTCGGTTCTACACTAGCAGTCAAACTGTTAAGTCATACCCGCGTAGACGATTCTAGATACGGGATTTACAGTCATCGTTTCCCCCCCTTTTGTAGGGGCGGTGCCCCCGTGCCCGCCCTGGCAGGCGATTTGTGGTTAGTTGGAGGTGCTTCTAATACTGGAGGTGCAGTGCTGCGACACTTTTTTACTGATGCTGAGTTGGATAATTATAGCACACAAATTGCTCCAGAACAAGAGAGTTTGCTGGATTATTACCCATTGTTGAAAAAGG
The DNA here is from genome assembly GCF_036705285.1 of Microcoleus sp. B4-C1. Lineage (NCBI taxonomy): Bacteria > Bacillati > Cyanobacteriota > Cyanophyceae > Oscillatoriales > Microcoleaceae > Microcoleus > Microcoleus sp. B4-C1. The sequence continues at coordinate 73,993 of NZ_JAUBUC010000011.1, forward strand.
GCGATCGCTTTCCGATTAATGACCCAAATTTGCCGCCCCGACTCGAACCGCGTCCCACTGATTCAGTGGAATTTCTGCACGGTTTGCTAGAAAGCATAGCGCGGATTGAAGCGCGGGGATATCAATTATTGCAAGAATTGGGTGCAACTCCTTTAACAAAGGTTTATACTGCTGGCGGCGGGGCAAAAAATGCGGTTTGGAGTGCGATTAGAAAGCGTTATTTAAAAGTGCCTGTAGTAACGCCAATTCATACTGCGGCTGCTTATGGAAGTGCATTATTGGCGAAGCAGGGAACGCAAATTTAAAGGTGGTAAATTTGGACTGATATCGCTATCGATTAAAACTAAAATGAGAGGAAGCAAACATTCTGATATATTGTTTTAAGTTGTTATTCCTAAAAATTAAGGACAATGGCAAAGCTACCTGATGACATCCTGAACACAATTTTCACATTGCAGCGGCGGCTAGTGGAAATCCTCAACGAAACAACCGCCACAGAATATATATTCATGCAGCAGTTTGGCGAGACAGAAGCGACACTCCCCGAACTAGAATCCCTGGATAATATTAAGGAAAGGTTGAGAACCTCTTACAATCGTTTGTACAGGCTTTTGCAGCAGGTGGCAGAATCTCAACCCGCTGCGACTGCGGATACGTTAAACTTTCTGTATGGAACGATAGAAGACGGAGAGGCAATTGTCGATGCCTCAGCAGCAAGCATTCAAGAAATCAAAATGGATTGGAACTTACGATGAATCAACAACCTAGAATCCCCGACGCTGAAACCAGAAAGCGACACGTTGAAAAGATGCGTGAAGTCTGCCGACAGTTGGACGCTTTCAATTTGAAGTTAGATGAAGCGATTGCCATATTTGAAGCTGACAACCGTCGCCAACGTCGAGAACGTTTGGCGGGTAAATACAGGCGTGTGGAATCTCAGGTAGCCGAATAAGATATGAGATGTGGCATCATTGTTAATAAGTCTTTTATGAACAGGCAAGATGCCTGTTCCACAAAGAGTGAATTTTCTTGTGGAACAGGCATCTTGCGATGTTGCATTATTGTTAATAAGTCTTTTATGAACAGGCAAGATGCCTGTTCCACAAAAAGTGAATTTTCTTGTGGAACAGGCATCTTGCCTGTTCTTGAAAATGGTGCAAGATGTGAGATAAGATCGATCGAGGGGCGATTCTCTGCGGGAGAGTCTTGAATCATTTCTTTTGTGTCCCCTGAAGTTCGGACGCAAGGTTGTGTAGTAACCGTTTTAACCGCCGACTCCTATCGGGAGTTTTCAACACTTCTTTATTAAACTCGCTGCAACTTAGCTGTTCTCGGATCGATGATTTTTCGGCCCAAACCCGAAAACTTAATTGCCAGATTAGTTTTATCGCCTTCTCCCAAAACGTGGGTAATTTCTCCAACTCCAAAAGCATGATGAAAAACCCGATCGCCCGTTTTCCACTCTGCCGATTGAGAATTCCCAGAATTAGCTGCTGAATTATTAGTTTTTCCCTTGGAAACAGCCGTTTTAGCTGTCTTAGTTTTCTTCGCACTTCCAGCCAGCAAATGTGTCGGCAATTCCCCTAAGAATAGCGAAGGGGTGCAGTGTTCCCGGTAGCCTCCCCAGAGGCGGCGTTCGCGAGTGTGGGTGAGAAATAGCAATTCCTGGGCGCGAGTGATGCCCACGTAGCACAAACGGCGTTCTTCTTCGATCGCTTTCGGGTCGTCCAAACTGCGAAAATTAGGAAATAAACCTTGTTCCATTCCGACTAAAAATACTACGGGAAATTCTAACCCTTTTGCGGAGTGCAGCGTCATTAGCGATACGCGGGAATCTTCTTCCTGCAAGTCATCTAAATCGGATGCTAAAGATGCTTTTGCTAAAAATGATGTCAGCGTTGGTTCTTCGTTTTGTTCTTCAAATTGCAGGACAGCATTGTACAATTCTCTGACGTTTTCTATCCGATTTTCGGCTTCCTCGGTTCCTTGATTTTTCAAATCGTCAATGTAGCCTGAATCTTCGATAATTCCTTGGACAATTTGCGAAGCCGGCAGGGTTTCAACTTGCGATTGCCAACGACCAATCATTGCCGCAAACTTAATAATAGCTTTTGCCGATCGCCCTGCGAGAGTATTGACAGAAGATTCATCGCTGAGGATTTCCCACAACGGAATGCCCAATTGAGTTGCAGCGTCTTCGACTTTGGAAAATGTGGTATCCCCAATGCCGCGGCGGGGAGTATTGATGATGCGTTTGAGGCTGACGCTATCGTCGGGATTGGCAAGCGTCCGCAGGTATGCTAGGATATCTTTGATTTCTTTGCGATCGTAAAACTTGAGGCCACCGACAATATTGTAGGCAATGTCTAAACGCATTAACGCTTCTTCAAAGGAGCGAGATTGAGCGTTTGTGCGGTAGAGAATCGCAAAGTTACTGCCGTTTTCGTATTCAGAGTTTTGGCGCTTCAAGGAATGAATTTGACCTGCTACAAATTCCGCTTCATCTAATTCGTTGTCGGCGCGCCAGACAACAATCGGAGCTCCCGGTTCGCGAGTCGGGCGCAGAATTTTCTCGATCCGTTCGGTATTGTGTTCGATCAAGTGGTTCGCCACTTGCAGGATGTTTTCGCGCGATCGATAATTTTCCTCTAATTTTACCATTGTCCGAGTTTTTTCGTCGGACAAACCATCTCCGAAATCCTCTTGAAATTCCAGCAAGATGGTATAATCTGCCATCCGAAAGCTGTAAATTGATTGATCGACATCGCCCACGACAAAAATCGAGCGGTTTTGCCATTTCTCGAAGCTTTTCGGGTCGGCGTTATTTGTCACTAACATCCGAATCAAATCGTATTGAGTGCGGTTGGTATCTTGGTATTCATCAACTAAAATATGGCAAAACTTTTTATGCCAGTAACTTAATACTTGCTCATTTTGGCTCAAAAGTTTAACGGGAACAAGGATTAAATCGTCAAAATCTAGGGCATTGTTGGCGGCTAAAGCGTCTTGGTAGCGACTGTAAACATCCGCAATCACACGACCTCGATAATCCGGTTCTGCTGCTTGGTATTCTTGAGGCGAAAAACCTTTATTTTTAGCGTTGCTGATGATATAGCGGACTTTTCGCGGGTCAAATTTCTTGTCGTCGAGGTTCAGGATTTTGGTGACGATTTGTTTGACGAGACTTTGAGCATCTGACTCGTCAAAAATCGAAAAGTTTTTTTTCCACTGGCGACCTTTTTCGTCTTGGTATTTTTCAATATCGTAGCGGAGAATGCGGCCGCACAAAGAGTGAAAAGTTCCCATCCAAATGTGTTTGGTAATTCTTTGGTAAATTTGCGATCGCAATTTGGTTTGTACATCCGGGGCTAAGTCTACCAAAGGTTTGCCATATTCCGCTTCAGCTTGCTGAGTTGCCAGCAATTTCTCAATTCTTTCTTTCATCTCCCTGGCGGCTTTATTTGTAAATGTCACCGCCAGAATATTTTCAGGATCAACTCGATGGGTGCGAACTAAGTTAGCAACTCGGTAAGTTAGAGCTCTGGTTTTGCCGGAACCAGCGCCCGCTACTACTAACAGCGGCCCGTTATAATGGGCAACTGCTTGGCGCTGAGATGGGTTGAGGTGGCTGAGGAAATCAGTGGTTTGAGTCATAGCTAGAAAGTTAGTTTAATTTTTTAAGGGGTAAATAATACTTGGTATGCGATACCGCGAGTTTTTTTAACGTAAGGTGCGCCTAGCGCACCCTATATTATAACTAGATAGGTGATTTTTTAAACTTTAAATATTTTTTGACCATGCGAGTTGTTTAAGGTAAGGTTCTCGGCGCGCACGCTACACGATAACTAGATAGGTGATTTTTTTAAAGTTTAAATATGTGTTTAAGCCACATTGCCGTTAATATTCCCAAGCCAATCCAAATGGCAAAAATCACAACAGCGGCAGCCCGATTTATCGGTTTTCCTCGCTCTATTTCTGCGGCTGCTTTTTCCCGACACTCGGCTAAAACCTGTGGCGGAATCATCTTCAGTACCAGCCAAATTCCCAAGGGTACAATTATCAAATCGTCCAAGGAGCCAAGAACTGGTATGAAGTCAGGAATTAAGTCGATCGGGCTAAAAGCATAGGCAACCGTAAGCCCTGCTAAAGTTCTGGCGTACCAAGGTACTCTCTGGTTTGTACTGGCTAAATAAACAGCGTAAGTCTCTTTTTTTAGTCGGCGGGCAAGTTGTTTTAAGGATTGCATCTTTTAACAATTTTATCATTTTTAAATTTTATTGAAAATGAAATAGTAGTTGCGTCGGAGTGTCATAAAATGGGTGGGTTTCTATATTTATCGTTGCCAAACCTCTTATTTTACCCAGAACACCAATTTTTTAGTGGAGCGTCCTGCGGACATCATAATAACTCATAATTTCTTCAGAAGTACGGACTATTTTTTTAGTTGCTAAAAATGTAACCACCCGGATATTTAGCACTTTCAGTGGGAAGGTAAAGTATAGCATCTGTTGTATGTGAGGAGAATCAAGTTTATGAATTCAAATTTGCAACGTCGCGATCGCATTAATTTCCGTAGTCTGGTAACAGCGTTATGTTTAACCTTAACTCTCGTTAGTTTTGTGAGATTAGATCCGGCGGTGGCCCAAGAACAGCGGATCAGAACGTTGACTGTTACTGGGCGGGGTGTGGAAGCGATTCCTACCACCCAAACGCAAGTGCGGCTGGGGGTTGAGGTGCAGGGGAAAACGGCGGCCGAGGTGCAGCAGGAAGCGGCGAGACGATCGTCCGCTGTGGTAGAGTTGCTGCGATCGCGCCAAGTCGAAAAACTCGAAACTGCCGGCATCACCCTCAATCCCATTTATAACTTCGACAACAACCAACAACGCTTGACGGGCTATACGGCGACGAATACCGTCAGTTTTCGGATTAATACTGCATCTGCAGGCACTTTGCTCGACGATGCGGTGAATGCCGGAGCCACACGCATCGACGGTGTGAGTTTTGCCGCCGCCGAAAGTGCGATCGAATCTGCTCGAAAACAAGCACTCAAAAAAGCCACTCAAGATGCTCAAGCCCAAGCGGATGCTGTCTTGAGCGCCCTCAACCTGAAGCGGGGAGAGATTCTGGGCATTCAAGTCAACGGTGCGATCGCGCCGCCTCCTATGTACCGGCAATTGGCTGGTGCTCGCATGGCTGCTGCTGACGCTACAACGCCTGTGGTGGGGGGGGAACAGCAGGTAGAAGCTTCTGTGACTTTGCAATTTGGATATTAATAATATAGTTAGGGGTTGAACTGGCCACATCAGCTTGACCCTAACTATTTCTCGATTTATCAAGCAGCTTTTTCTACAAAAAACTTTAGCCGTTTTAACCACTTCTGCCAGTAGTCTAGAAACGAAATCTCTCCTTGTTCAGGGGGAGAGTTCCTCAATAAATAGACTCTCTGTTAAACCGTAGGCGATCGCATTTCTCATACACAGAAAAGAGTGGACTCTTTTCTCAGATCCACTCTCTGTTAAACTCTCTTAGCCCTAGCTTTAACAAGCTAGAGTTAAGTCCTTACTTTACCTAGTCCTTAATGATTCTCTTGTCATGAATGACCACTTTGTCCTTGAGTTCAGGATTGCCGGAGATGTGAATATCGCTATCCTTATTTCCCTCTGCGTCGGATTCGGCTAGATATTGGGCAGATGACTTAAAATCGTGCGCTGCACGTTTAGCAGATTCGGCTGCATTTTGGGCCGATGATTTTAAATCATGCGCTGCACCTTGAGGAGATGGGGTTGCATTTGGGGCAGAGGACCTAAAATCAGGCACTGGAGGTTTAGCAGATTCGGCTGCATTTTGGGCAGATGATTTAAAATCATGCCCTGCACCTTGATGAGATGGAGTTGCATTTTGGGCAGATGACTTAACATCCTGCTTAACATCCTGCGCTGCACCTTTAGCAGATTCGGCTGCATTTTGGGCAGATGACTTAACATCCTGCGCTGCACCTTTAGCGGATTCAGCGGCGCTTTGAGCAGATGATTTCATTGATTCGGCTGCACTCTTACCAGATGACTTAAGCGATTCGGCTGCGCTTTTTATAGATGGCTCAACTGCTTTCGCTGTATCTTTTACACTCGATCTCAGATCCTTAGTTGCCCCCTCAATTTCCTGAGCTACAGCTTTGGCAGAAGGCTTAATTTCATCAGCCGTACTCTTAATAGAGTCCGCTGCACTTTGTACAGAAGGCTTGACACCTTCGACTGTCTGCTTGACTGACTCTTTTACTTCTCTAATGGTAGGTTTGACTTCCTCGGATGCACTCTTGACTGCATCTACTACAGAAGGCTTGGCTTCCTTAACTGTCTCATTGACAGATTCGGCTATACCTTTAATCGAAGGCTTGGTTTCCTCAACAGTCTGCTTGACTGCTTCTGCTGTAGCTGTGATAGATGGTTTAACTTCCTCAGCAGTTTCCTTTACTACCGTCCCTAGGTCTTCTACAGTGTGTGTAATACCGTCTGCTACAGCGTGTGCTGCATCCCCTAAATTATCTACAGCACGGTTAACAGTATCAGCAGTACCTTTACCAATCATCGCGCCAGCAACTGAGCCTGCTACAGCACCAACAATGCCTCCAGAGCGAGCACCGAGTATTCCACCGACTGCTGCTCCAGCTATCCTAGCACCAATGCCTGAGCCTGATGATTGATCTTCCTTTGATTCTGCATTTTCGTTAGTCTGAGCCTGAAGCTGCGCGTTTTCGCTATTGTCAACATTCTTTTCCTGGAAGTCAGGATTGGCTTCAGGTTGGTTAAAAGGCTGCTTATTATCAGTCATAGATATCCTTGGGTATTACTGTTACATTTACTAGGCTAACTATATACTTCTCAGAAAATCTACTGCCTAAGAACTAGATTTGGACTGTTACTTAAGAAGTAGATTCTCAAAAATACTTACCGCTACCGCGCTAGGGACTCGCTGTTCATTCGACCTTGAAGAAGCTGGAGGCGCGCGATCGCACATCGGGAACAGTCTTAGCTTAGCAATCTTAAAATAACTGCTTTATCCCGACTTGTTAACCGATTAAAATTAATAAACATTCTAAACTAATGTGAATTTCCACTTTATAATTTAACGCTTAAAAGCGATATTGTATAGAGTTGTAAAACCTAATAAACTATTAAATTATTGAATTAAGTAATTTGTTTTGTGGACGTTGCTGATTTACGCTAGGAAAGGTTAAATATGCAAGTCAGAGAAACCAGTATCCACAAAGATTCGGGATTTTCAACTGATTTTTTTCATGCCCTGATTAAGCAAGGCCAGATTTTGGAGTGATCTAACTCACGAGGAGAGCTCTTTGAACAGCAACTTGCCCGCTTTAGCCACCAGAGGCGATCGCACTTACGTGTAATTGGGCTAAGCTCGATCGCCCCCAACAAACTCAGCACAATCCAATTACTACCGGATCAGCGCTCAAAGTACCCGATATCGACTACAGTAAACACAAAATATTATTGGCGGTGATTTGAGTGATTGAGACTTTAGCAACAGGAATCGCAGCAGCCGGTTCGCTGCTAGCATTGGGCGGATTGGGCCTAGAGTTGAACTATCGCCGGACTGGAAGTGCAAATAAATTAGAACTAACAGCCGGAGAATGGCACTTAGCCATCTCGGAACCCAACCGCTATCTTTTAGTCGGGGAAATGGAGTTCCGCAACCTGACACAGCGGTTTGAGATTATGTTGCCGGAAGTGCGGGCACAAGTGAAACTGCTGTCAGACGGAAGTTTGGATGGCGTTACCTCCGAGACAAAGGTGATTCCTTGCCACAAAGACGCAGCAGCCAGAGCAGACGATTACTGGTTCGGCTATATTGTTAAAGCCCAAAAAAACACGAAAATTAAAGTTTCTGTAGACATTCAAGGGCAAGATTTAACCAAATTGCAGTCGGCTTGGGTGCAAGTACATTTCGTCACCTACGGCCCGGGCGGCCGCATCCCCAAAGTCCGTAACGTAGTAGTTCCCCTGCAATTTCCCAACTCGGAGACAGTACCTAATGCCCGAAATGTCGGAGTTGCCGAAGTTTTGCCGATTCGCACCCACATCCTGACGGAATTGGACAATCCCGTCGAAATTGTCAAGCGGTACGTGCTGCCGCGCGCCCAGAAAGGCGATATTGTCGCCCTCGCAGAGACTCCCTTGGCTTTGATGCAGGGACGCTATCGCCATCCCAGCGAAGTCAAACCAGGATGGGCGGCAAAGCGAGTGTGCTTGTTTTTCTTGCCGATGTCGAGTTTGGCCACGGCTTGCGGGATGCAGACGTTGGTTGATGTAGTCGGCCCTTGGCGCGTAGTCGCAGCATTTGCGATCGGCGCTGTGGCTAAAATATTCGGTAAACCGGGAGTCTTTTACCAACTTGCAGGGGAACAAGCCAGACTGATTGACGACGTTACCGGGACTTTGCCTCCCTTCGACCAATTTATTGTCCTAGGCCCGGACAATCCCCAGCAAGTTGTAGAAGAAATTCAACGAGAAACCGGACTTGCGGCGGCGATCGTAGACGCTAATGACTTGAAAGCAGTTAAGATATTAGCAGCGACCTCCGATTTATCGGTAACATTCTTAGAGCAAGCCTTGCGAAGCAACCCCGCCGGGAATGCTGATGAGCGAACACCGGTCGTTGTAATTCGACCTCTGCCACAAAAATCTTGAGTTGAAAACAGAAAATTAAAAATTCAAAAAGATGATTTGCAATTTTTAATTTTCGATCGCGCAAGAAAGGGAGAAGAATAAAAAGTTATAAGTTTTGAACTCAAAATTTACCCATTCAGAACTCAAAACTTCTCTAACTCTTCCCCTTTCTGAATTTTTATTTTTAAATTTCCATTATCCACTTTTATGCTATGACTTCATTTCCCTCCCAAAACCAAAACCAGGTTGTGATTCGCCCGTTTCAGTATCGCGACATCGAGGTGATGGAACAACTGTGCGCGGAAACAGCCGAAGAGCCAGAAAACAGCAAGGGCGGAAGCTGCGACGTGGTACTAGGTAGAAAGTTGCAGCAGATTCGCCGCTGGTACGGACTACTAAAGATTGTTAGCTTGTTTCCCAACCCCTGTCAGTCCCTGTTCCGGGCCCACGTTGCCGAAGAAGAGGGGAAAGTTAAGGGCATAATTCAGATTTCTCCTTTCAACCGCACCCGCAGCACTTGGCGGATCGATCGCATAGGAGTAGACCCGGAAGCCCGCAGCAAAGGAATTGGTTCCATGCTGCTGCGGTACTGCTTTGAGGCAGTCTGGGAGGCGCGGACATGGCTGTTGGAAGTGAATGTCGGCGACAAAACTTCCTTGGCTTTGTATCGGCAAAACGGGTTTCAGCCTTTGGCCCAGATGACATACTGGACGATCGCCCCAGAACGCCTGCAAGAAATGGCTTCCTCGACGCCAGATTTGCCCAACCTGCTGCCGGTGAGCAACGCAGACGCTCAGTTGCTATACCAACTGGATACCGCGTCTATGCCGCCACTGGTGCGCCAAGTATTCGATCGCCACATTCAAGATTTCAAAACCAGTTTTTTCGGCGCTTTAGTCGAAGGTGTCAGACAGTGGCTGGCCAAAACAGAGGTAGTCAGCGGTTACGTGTTTGAACCGCAGCGCAAAGCCGCGATCGGCTATTTTCAGGTGCAGCTATCCCGCAATGGGCACCAACCGCACGTCGCCCAGTTGACTGTACACCCGGCCTACACTTGGCTTTACCCGGAACTGCTGTCCCAGATGGCGCGCCTTGTTCAAGATTTCCCGATTCAAAGCCTGCAACTGGCTTCCGCTGACTATCAGCCGGAACGGGAAGCTTATTTAGAGCAATTTGGAGCAGTGCGCTTGGAACACAGTTTGCTGATGTCTCGATCGGTGTGGCACAAATTGCGCGAGTCCAAGTTGGTCTCTCTCGAAGGACTCCAGCTATCAGAAATGCTGCAAAGCTTCCAGCCAACTCGCAAACCCGTACCGGGCCGGATGTCCTGGCTCGGCCCGATGGCTGGGGAAGCCACAGCAGGGCCCGCATCCTCCGAGATAAAACCCCTGTTGGCTGACTCAGGAAACAGCCAAACGAATCAAGTTAACCCCTTGAACTTCCAGAATTCCGAATCATCGGCAACAGATAGCAGCAGCATTTTGCCTCTAAAATTGCCCGAATTGCCTCTAGACGAAGGCTCCCAAGAGAAAAGTTAATACTTAATAGTTAAAAGCAGAAGGTAAAAGGTAGAAGGCCGAAAAAAATAGAATTAATCATCCAAAAAATTTCTTTTTTCTGCCCTAATCCCAAAATATTCCTTCTGCTTTTGATTGATATCAACTTAAGATTACCTATTTTCTTCTAACTTTCTTCTCTTATTCCTTCGCGTCCTTCGCGTCTTCGCGGTTCGTTAAATAAGATTATTTCCGCAAAAAAATAGTAAATCTAAAATCTAAAATCTAAAATCTAAAATTGAATGTCCAACGATAAATTATGGATTTCAGCACTGGGATTAGATATCGGCCTTAAACGAGTCGGCATCGCCGGGTGTGACGGCACGGGTTTAATAGCTACGGGCATTACAACACTGGTACGATCGTCCTTCGATCGAGACGTAGCTTATCTCCGAGAACTCGTGCGAGAGCGGAGAGTGCAAATTTTGGTTGCAGGCTTGCCCTACTCCCTGAGCGGAGAATTGGGCGCTCAAGCCCGACAGGTGCAGAAATATGCCAATCGCATCGCCTCCGCCTTAGAGCTCCCCCTAGAGTACGTGGACGAGCGCCTGACTTCGGTTGAGGCAGAGGAATTGATGAAAACACAAGGGATTTCGGTGTCGCAAAATAAGGGTGCGATCGATCGCAAAGCCGCAGCCCTGATTTTGCAGCAGTGGCTAGACGAGCGGAGGCAAAATATCTGTGCCCTTCCCAATCCTTGATAGCTTGTAACAGAGGCGTGATATCCTGGTTGTGCAAGTTTGCTACGCACACCTGTAACCCTTGACAAACTGGAGAAAATTCTGCTGTACCCTCGGTACTGAAGAAGCACAAAATCGTGATTTGTCCTCAGTGTCGGTTGCTGACTCGACTGAGATTTAAACGCTGCACTCCTCGCCTGTGGAAAAGGCCGCGAGTCTCGCGGTTTAAGCTGGTGGACTGGCGATCGCCCATTTAGCCAGAATATCGCCACGAAAATTCCCAATTGTCAAGCCAACGTTACTGAATTATTGACGGAAAACTAAGATACACGCGATGTCCTCATCCCCATACCGCAAAAAAGAGAATGGCAATTCCAACGAAGAGTCCGTCACCTTGACGGATGAAGTTGGGCGATCGCTGACTTGCAACATAGAATATTCTATGAATCTCGAAGGTCAAGAATACGCTTTGCTGCTTCCGATTGACTCACCCGTAGAAATTTTTACTTGGCAGGGAGACGAGACGGACGAAGCAGCAATTCCTGTAGAAGACGAGACCGAAATTGACAAAATTTTTGAGACTGCTAAAGTTGTCCTGCAAGAGCAGAACTTGACGCTCCGACGCACAGCGGTGACGCTGACTGTGGTTGGCGAATTGCCGGAATTTCCCGAAGAGGATATGGCATCCGATGTCGATCCCGATGAGGAGTCGGATTTCGAGGAGCTGATGTGGCTGACCAGTTTCTACCACGAAGAACAGGAATATGCGATTTATACGCCTCTAGACCCGTTCTTTATCTTGGCTAGAATGGATGATGACGGCAAGCCAGAATTGCTCTCGGAAGAGGAGTTCCAAAGGCTGGAACCGATGTTACCTATGCTGGAAGACCAGTTTTTTGACGAGCTTGATTAGATATTAATTGCAGGCAAAAAACCTGATGGCAAAAAGCAGAATTTTTTACTATTTTATAAAACAGTAAACTGCTAGCCCGATCGAACTTTCTCGAGGTAGCCGCTTCTGCCTTCGCGATCGGGCTTTTGAATTGGGCCGCGTGGATTGGGTCTTTTAAAGGGCTTGTATTCGTAACTTTTCGGTCATCAATCGCAGGTCATCAGTCATTAGTCGCTAGTTACCCGCCGCTTATCCAGGACAACGGACTATGAATAAAGAACAAATGACAAAAGGCAGCGCGCGCGAGAGCCGAAAAGGAACTCCGCAAGTCTCTAAATGGTTGTTTTATCTGGCTTTGCTGCCGGTAATCTGGGGAGTTTGCGCTTGGCAAGGCTGGGCTTGGTGGAGCTGGGCTTCGGCGCCTCCTAAAATAGCTGAAACGTCAACTTCCACGCCAGAGGAGGATGCTGTTTCTATCCAAATCCCGGAGGGTACTCCTAGTCAAAAAATTGGCCGGGATTTAGAGGCCGCGGGGTTGATTCGATCGAGCTCGGCATGGAATATGTGGGCCCGCTGGATGACTCTGCAAAACCGCGAGGGAGGTTTTCAAGCAGGAACTTACCAACTGTCGCCGACTCAGCCTCTGAGTGCAGTTGCTGACAAAATTTGGAAGGGCGAAGTCGCACAGCAGAGTTTCACGATTCCCGAAGGGTGGTCGCTGCAACAAATGAGCACTTATTTTGAAGCGCAAGGCTTTTTTCCGGCTAAGGAGTTTATGGCGGTCGCGAGTCAAATTCCTTACGCTCAATACCCTTGGCTGCCGAGCGGATTGCCTCATTTGGAAGGTTTTTTGTACCCGGATACTTATCAGCTAGACGGCGATAGAATTACTCCTCAAGCTGCGATCGCACAAATGCTCACCCGTTTCGAGCAGACAGCTTTGCCGGTATATCAAAAAAATCAGAATAATACAACGCTATCTCTCAAAGAATGGGTGACTTTGGCCAGTATTGTAGAAAAAGAAGCTGTGGTTGCTTCCGAGCGGAACCGCATTTCTGGAGTGTTCAACAACCGTCTGAAAAAGGGTATGGCGTTGGGATCTGACCCGACAGTTGAATACGCTCTCGGTATCAGGCAAACTAAGGAAAAGCCTCTGACTTTTAAGCAAGTAGAAACGCCTTCTCCTTACAATACTTATATAAATCCAGGACTACCCCCAACTCCGATCGCATCTCCGGGAATAGCAAGTTTGGAGGCGACTCTGACTCCAGAAAATACAGAATACCTGTATTTTATGGCGCGGTACGACGGCACTCACATTTTCAGTCGCACTCTGGCCGAACACAATGCTGCTGTGGCTCAAGTTGACCAAAAAGTGCGATCGGGTCAATAGATGGGCAATGACTAATAAAAAAGTAAAAAGTCAAAAGTAACCCAGGAAAAGCAATAATTATTCACTTTTGATTTTTTACTTTTTCAATCTTTAACTCCCAATTTCTTATTTCTCAATCTAAAATCTAAAATCTAAAATCTAAAATCATTATGACTTGGGGTAAATTACTACAGCCTGACTTAGTTCTAGGCGATTCAGTCATGAAGTTAACGGCTGATATTCTGCAGAAATATCAGATAAAAGGATTAGTATTGGATGTGGACGAAACTCTGGTTCCCATTACGGCAATGAATGCTTCTCCTGAACTCAGCTTGTGGGTACAAGAAATTAAACCGGTGGTATCCCTATGGTTGGCGAGCAATAATTTAAGTCAAAATCGGATCGGTAGAATTGCTGATTCTTTGAATCTACCTTACATCACGGGTGCGGCTAAACCGTCCCGCCGCAAGTTGCGAACAGCAGTGACGGCGATGAATTTGCCGGTGGAACAGGTGGCGATGGTGGGCGATCGACTTTTTACGGATGTTTTAGCAGGCAATCGTTTGGGTATGTTCACTATTTTAGTGGAACCAATGGTTGATGCTGGGTATGCGCTTCGCAAGTATCCGGTGCGCTCTTTTGAAGTTTGGGTTTCTCAAGCTTTGGGGGCATCTCTGAAAATTAAAGATTAGTCATTAGTCATTAATGCGGAGGGCGGGTTTATAAATATCCAGGACGTGAATCATAGAAGTTGGTGAACCCGCCCCTACAGTATTTGTTATAATCAACTAGACATTTCCCGAAAAGCCAGCTTTGAACAGGCAGGATGCCTGTTCAACAATAATAATTATTGGAGATGTCTACTGGAAATGATATTATCACTAATAACTAATAACTACTGACTGCTGACTACTGACTATTGACTACTGACTAATGACTAAAACTATTGTTGTTAAAATTGGAACTTCGACTCTGACTCGATCGACTACCGGAAATTTAGCTCTTTCAACTATTGCTGCATTGGTCGAAATTTTAGCTGATTTGCGGCAGCAAGGCCATCGAGTAGTTTTGGTTTCTTCTGGTGCGGTTGGGGTGGGCTGCGCGCGCTTGGGTTTGACGGAACGCCCGCGAAATATTGCTATGAAACAGGCTGTGGCGGCTGTGGGCCAAGGGCGGCTGATGCGTGTGTACGATGACTTGTTTACTACTCTACAACAGCCGATCGCTCAAGTATTGCTCACCAGGGGTGATTTAGTGCAGCGTAATGGTTATGTTAACGCTTGCAATACTTTTCAACAACTGCTCAGATTGGGCGTGATTCCGATCGTCAATGAAAATGATACTGTGGCGGTAGACGAGCTCAAATTTGGCGATAACGACACGCTTTCGGCGCTAGTAGCGAGTTTGGTAGAAGCAGATTGGTTGTTTGTGCTCACAGATGTCGATCGGCTGTATTCGGCAGATCCGCGCAGCAATCCCGACGCGCAGCCGATCGCCCTAGTCCAAAGTATGGCACAGCTCACAGAATTTCAGGTGCAAACAGGAGATTCCCGCAGCGGCTGGGGAACCGGCGGAATGGTGACAAAAATTGAAGCAGCGAGAATAGCAACTGCATCGGGAGTGCGGACTGTCATCACTGACGGCTGCTTTCCTGGTAATATCGAGAAAATACTCAACGGAGAGTCGATCGGTACTCAATTCGAGCCTCAACCGCGCCCTGTAAACGCTCGCAAACACTGGATAGCTAACGTGCTAATTCCAGCAGGAAAACTATATTTAGATGCGGGTGCTGTCAAGGCAATTTCCCACGGTGGAAAATCGCTTTTAGCTGCGGGTATTGCTCAAGTAGAAGGAGAATTTCAAGCTGATGATTCCGTGCAGTTGTGCGATGCAGCCGGCAAGCAAATTGCTAGAGGACTTGTGAATTATAGCAGTTTAGAACTGAGACAAATCCAGGGCTGCAAGTCAGAGAAAATTGCTGAGATTTTAGGCTATGCAGGCGTAGAAACGGCGGTACATCGAGATAATTTAGTGATTGTTTAAACTAACAAATATCGAGACAGTCGATCGGGCAATGAGCGAAGGCAGAAATTGAGGATATTTGCAGCACAGTCTTGCAAGAATTTGTTTGGCTGTGTTGGAACAGCTCGTTCATCGCTTCTGTAAACAGTTCAAATAAGTTTTGTGCTAATTCTAAAGCTGCTTGGTATTCCGCATCTGTAAGTTTGATATCTGCTAAAATTTGCAACATCTCTGGCGTGTTTAAAAGGTGATAATTTTCTAAACCCCCATAAGAACCTCCAAAATCAACAGATTCTTTTTGGTTAATTTGCTGTAATTCCATTACCACTGCTAGCGCCGCCTCAAAAAAAACTTGGGCAGTTCCTTCGAGGACTTCCACTAACACCAGTTTCTGAATGGGAGAGGCTTTCCAAGCGTAGCGTTCCAGCACTGAACAAAGCGATCGAGTTTTTTTAGTTTCTTCACCCCAAAGCAGTCTGAAATCGCCGTAACTCATTAATTGGTTTAAGCCAAGTTCCTCTAGGTATTCTAGATAGTCATGCCAGTAATAGTTTTTTTTATAAGTATATTTATTAATTAGTTCCTGAACTTTGCTATTACTAGAAGAGTCTCGCAATACATATTTATTTAAGTCGCTCAATCCCACAGCCAAAGGAGCGAGTACAGGTGCAAAAATTAGTCGTTGATTCGCGTGAATGTGTTTATTGGCTAGAAAGTCAAACAAGGGCAATTTGGCAAACTCTTGCTTTTTGGGTTCAATGAATGCTACAATGGCTTTCATACTTTTTTCGCCTAAATGGTTGCTGTCAAGATAATCTTCATACCTCCGTTAATTATCTATATTGTCGAGCATAAATAATTGTGTTTATTATCATACATATTTGTATTTTAGATCATAGGTAAGAGTGTTGGCAGTCACAGGAAATTGTGACTTGTATCATATTGTGCCCGAAGTTCGAGCATCGGGTTCGCTAGAGATAAAATGTTCTACATTTAGATTGCATATTTCAGGCTTTGCTCAAAGCGACCCCACAAAAGTTGGATTATTTTTTTACAGGCAATTTAAAAGCTGATTAGCTTACAGCAATCCTTGCAGGAGTCGTAAATTTTTGACTCCACCCCAACCCTCCCCTTATCAAGGGGAGGGAGTAAGAAATTCACAAATGATGCGAGGATGGCTATATATAGGCAAGTGAGCATTCTGCTCGAACTGCTAAAAAATGGTGTTTACAAAATCGGGATGCTGCCTGCAAATCAGTCCTAGACGCATAGGATTCTCGAAACCAGGTTTGTTTGCAAATTCATCGCTGCTCAACAAAGATTTTTCTAAGAAACCCCGTTTCTTTAACCCTTGCTTTTATTGCTTCTTCCCTCTTTTCTCTTCCCTCTTCTTATTCCTTATTCCTTCTTCCGGCGGCCATAAGTCTCCAAATGACCATTTCCAATTCTCAGAATTGCCTTTAGGTGCGTTGTGAGTTACTCTATCTTTTGGATCAGTTAACACAATTATAGGAGTTAATCTTGGAACGGACTTTTTTAGCGATTAAGCCCGACGGCGTACAGCGCGGACTCGTCGGCGAAATTATCGGTCGTTTTGAAGCCAAGGGCTTTAAGCTAGTTGGTATGAAGCTAATGACGGCGAGTCGCGAACTAGCGGAACAACATTATGATGTTCACAAAGAAAAAGCCTTCTTTGCTGGATTGGTAAACTTTATCACTTCAGGCCCTGTAGTGGCTATGGTGTGGGAAGGCGACGGCGTTGTGGCATCGGCGAGAAAAATCATTGGCGCCACAAATCCTCTGAATGCAGAACCTGCGACAATTCGGGGAGATTTTGCCGTCAATGTCGGCCGTAATCTCATTCACGGTTCTGATGCTGTCGAGACGGCCCGTGCGGAAATTAGCCTTTGGTTCAAGGAAGAAGAATTGAGTGCTTGGACACCTTGTTTAACTCCTTGGATTGTGGAATAGTTTTGATATTCTCCCGATGGTTAATCGGGAGATATAGCCTTTCTCCGATAGATGATATCGATTCCGGTTGCAGCGTCCGTAATTGTTGACTGTTGACTCGATGTTAAAAAAATGAAAATTGCGCGAATTATTTATTGGCAGCTTGATTAGACTTTACGCCCGACGATGAAGCGCGGATTTGATATCATTCCGAGGTAGCCGGAATAGATATGAAATATCATGTCGCGGACTCACTCATAACTGTAAAATATAGAATAGTTTGAGATTTTTTCTCGTTACCAGGATCTTCCTCGTAACGAGAAGAAAAAACGTTAATCGGAACTTAAAAAGTCCAAATAATTATTAGTCAATTCTTTGACTGCTAATTCGTAAAACTGCTGACCTTGTTCGGGGGTTGCCAATGCCGGATTTGAACCCATTCTCCCGTCGGGAAATCGGCGGCGGAAGTCTGCTGCACCGTAAATTTTGTGCCCGGAACCGACTTCTTCCGAAAGCGGAGCTTGCTTGATTGCTTCTGGATAAAGGTACTGGGTTAAGGCAATTTCGCTGGGGGTGGCGTGGGAACCTTCTTGGTTTCCGTATAATTCTTTTGCTAGTTTGTACACTGAACCGCACATGAACCAGTTGCCGATTTGACACTGGATTTTATCGGCATTTGGTAAATGCAAGTCAGACAAATGGGCGTATGTCTCGGAAAATGCTGCTTTCATGGTCGCAATGTTGCCGCCGTGACCGTTGATGAAGAAATATTTCTCAAATCCCGCTTTTGCCAAAGATGTGATGTAATCCCTGATTACCAGTATCAGCGTCTGCGGTCGGAGGCTGATTGTGCCGGGAAAGCTGGTGTGGTGCAAGGCCATCCCGACATTAATTGTCGGGCCGATTAAGGCATTGGCAGCTTCGCCGACACCGTGGGCGATCGCCTTGGCAGCAATGGCGTCAGTGCCGATCAAGCCGGTGGGCCCGTGCTGTTCGGTGGAGCCGATCGGGATAATTATGCCTCGCGAGCTTTCGAGATAAGCTTCTACTTCGGGCCAGGTACTCAAATGCAGCAACATGATAGGCAGTCTACAGAATTTTTACTTGCTATCGTCGATCGTAGCCGGCACGGGAAGAATAAGGAATTTGGAGCAACTTATTATTGTATTCTTAAAAAAAGCTCTTAAAGTGCGATCGCTACTTTACTGTTATATTACTTAACGTTAATAATTTAACCAATTGATTACCAAAATTTTACCTTTTAATAACCTTTTAACAGTAGTATAACAAGCATATCCCTCTAGATTGGGTGTTACGTGGTCAATTAACAGCGGGCAATGTTTTATGAAATTAACACCGACCCCGAAAAATGACCAGACTTCTGTGGCCTGGACGCAGGCAGACAGCGCGGTTCCGGCAACTGCTCTACGGCTGTATTCCTTACACGAGCAAGTAGCAAAGGTCGAGCGCGTGTCTGTGGGGTGGACTGGCGAAGGATTCTAAGCGATCGAACAAATGGCGATCGTACAAGCGATCGCAGCGCGAGAGTGCCTCAGCTACTGAAGAAGGTACCTCGCGCTAGCCACATACAAACATCACTCCCACTGATATTTATGTCTTCTGCTGAATTAAGCGAAAGTCCTTCAAGGTTGGCTGTTGGACAAGCCGGCCGTATCTTGTTATTGGAAGGTGAAGACCTGTTGCGGGAAATGCTAGCTTTAGCCCTTAAAGAACAGGGCTATGAGGTGGTGGTTACTAGCGACGGGCGCAACGCCCTGCCTTCTGTACAGGCTTCTTCGTCATACCACGGTGAGGTTGCCTTCAACCTGTTAATCATGGATTCTATTAACGGTTTGGATCTGTGTCGAATGTTACGGCATCAAGGAAATCCCGTCCCTATTTTGATTATCGGTGCTAGAGGAAGTGCCAACAATTGCGCTTTTTACCTAGAAGCCGGATCGGATGATTATCTGACTAAGCCTTTTGGAATGCGGGAGTTTATCGCTCGCTGTCGGGCGCTGATGCGACGCCAGCGCCTCGGTCAGTTGCGACAACCGATGATGCTGCAATATAAGAGCATAACTCTGTATCCTGAAGAGTGCCGCGTGTTGGTTCGTGGTCTGGAAGTGAAATTTTCTCCTAAACAGTTTCGCTTACTAGAACTATTTATGAGTAATCCCCGGCGAGTTTGGTCTCGCGATCAGTTGCTGGAAAAAATTTGGGGTCAAGATTTTATCGGAGACAGCAAAACAGTTGATGTTCACATCCGCTGGCTGCGCGAAAAGTTGGAAATAGATCCGGGTCAACCAGAATATATCATTACGGTACGCGGGTTTGGCTATCGATTTGGTTAAATTATTAAATCAGTTGTAGGGTGGTAAATTGCAGTCGAATAGACAAATAAGGACACAACATTTTTGTGTCCTTATTTGTCTATGGAGGGTGGGCTATACAATAGCTTGGAGGTGCAAGCAGTAGAGCTATTCCAGCGACTGTTGCTGTTCTCTTTTACTCGCTCGCGATCGGTATAAACTCACATATTGCACCATTTTCAAGAACAGGCAAGATGCCTGTTCCACAAAGAGTGAATTTTCTTTCTTGTGGAACAGGCATCTTGCCTGTTGCTGATGCAAGATGCCTGTTCCACAAAGAGTGAATTTTCTTTCTTGTGGAACAGGCATCTTGCCTGTTCATAAAAAGCTTATTGAGAATGCTGCAACATCTCAGCATAAATCAAAACTCCCTTGTCCACTGCCAACAATCAAGTTTCGAGCAATCTCCTGCAACCGCAACAGCCGCCACCATATCTGAACTGGGAATTAATTCAATTAAAGACCATCTCGATGCTTCTTCGGGGTTGTCTTCAACATTTAACAGCGCTGCAGGTTCTCCTGGTGCGAGGCTGACATCAAACTGATTCAGGGGAATAGAAAGTCCTTTACCAACTGCTTTGATATAGGCTTCTTTGCGAGTCCAGCAGGTGAAAAAAGCTCTGGGTTGGAGATGTTCTGGGAGCGAAAGCAACACAGAATATTCTAAGGGTGAAAAAAACTTTTCAGCAATCTCCTGACAAGGAAAGTTGGGATTTATGCTTTCAATATCGACACCAATATCTCGATTTTTGGTAATCGCAATTAGAGCCATGTTTCCTGAGTGAGACAAATTGAAACGCAGGGTGTTTCCACCTTGGGCGACGATGAGAGAAGGCTTGCCGTAGGGATTGTACTCAAAGCGTAAAATGTGAGAACTTATGTTAAGATAGCGACTCAGAATTGCTCTGAGTGCGCCACGACTCACAATAAATTGCGATCGACCTTTGGGAAAGTGAAAACCCTCGGCTTTTTTCCGCTCATCGGTAGAGAGAGTCTGTTGTAAACTCTCCAAGCAAGATTCTGTTTGAACAAGAGACACGCGCCAAACGTGAATTTCGCCCAGATCCAATGTCAAGTCTAGCGGGGGGGAATTCCACGAATCAAAAGCAGCAATCATGTATTTATCTTCTTTTCTTAGTCACCTCATCCAGCATTCCCAGAAACAGGCATCTTGTCTGTTCTACTTTTAGAAACAGGCAAGATGCCTGTTCTACAACAGATGAATTTCAATCGCAAGAATTAATAAATCCAGCTTTGTACAACTTTTCCCGTTAATTGCTGTCCCAACCAAGGCGTATTTGCCGATCGCGACTTCAGACTTGACCCGTCAACAGTCCAACTCATTGCCGGGTCGAACAAAATCAGCTCAGCAGAGACTCCCGGCGCAACCGTGAGAGGCATTTGTCCGAGACAAACGGCAGGCCCTGCGCTCAACACTCGCCACAGTTCCAAAGCCGAAAAATCGCCAGTTTCTACGAGTCCGTGCCACAGTAAAGGCAAAGCTAATTCCAAGCCGATCGCCCCGGGCGGACTATCAGCAAAAGCCACAGTTTTCTCCTCATAAGTATGCGGATTGTGGTCGATCGCGATCGCATCAATTACGCCATCTTTCACAGCTTGAATCAGCGCTAATTGGTCGCTGAGATTCCCTAACGGCGGTTCTATGCGTAAATTCGGATCATAGGGCAACGAAGCAGTCAGAGCATTTTTCCCGCCGGAATCTTTAGAGTTTCCTGAAACTGCCCCGACATTCAACAGCAAGTGCATCCAAGTCACACTCGCAGTCACCGGCAAACCCCGCGCCTTCGCATCTCGAATCAATTCCACGCTGCGGGCTGTAGAAACGCGCATAATGTGCACCGGAGTGTCCGC
Organism: Microcoleus sp. B4-C1; assembly: GCF_036705285.1. NCBI lineage: Bacteria > Bacillati > Cyanobacteriota > Cyanophyceae > Oscillatoriales > Microcoleaceae > Microcoleus > Microcoleus sp. B4-C1. Next base: position 95,393 of record NZ_JAUBUC010000011.1, read on the forward strand.
AGATGCCACCAACTCCAGAATTACCGCCAAAGCCGAAGTTTCCGCACTCGCCGGAATTCCTGGTAAACCCAAGCGTACCGACAGCGCACCCTCTCTCACCGCGCCATTTCCTGCCAAAGTTCGATCGCACGGCCACAAAGCCACAGACTTGCCCAAAGGCTTGATATACTCCAGCAAACGCCTCACCAGAGCCGGATTAGACAGCGGCAAACCGTCCGCAAAACCCACCACCGCAGAGGAGCCCAGCTCGCCCAACTCGGCCATCTGCTGCCCTTTAACGCCCGCTGTCAGCGCGCCCCAAAAATACAAGCGGGGCAGCCCCGGCCGCAAATTGCGGATATGTTGCTGCAACAAAGCTAAACCGGCCAAATTGTCAACAGGCGGCGAAGTATCCGGCAAAATCGCCAATCGCGTAAAACCGCCAGCCGCCGCAGCCTGCATCAAGGATTCCAGGGTTTCTCGATCCTCAAAACCCGGTTCTCCGCTGTGGCTGTAGATATCTGTTAATCCCGGCCCCAAAATCAGTCCCTGGCAATCCCGCACTTCTGTGTCAGCGGGAAACTCAGCAATTTTTTCTTCGACTGTTTTGATATTACCTTCAGCAATCAGAATATCAGCGATGCGATCGCTCCCTGAAATTGGATCTAGCACTCGTACATTTTGTAGCAGTTCGCGGCTCATAACTTACAATTTATAATCAAATCCGCTCTTCATCGGAATTATTGATCTCTCTTGTCTCCCTCTGTGTTCTCTGCGTTCTCTGCGGTTAAATCATTCCGATCCAACCGGAAACGATATCAAACATAAAAATTCAAACATTTCAAAACTTATATCATGTCGGGTAAAATAACGCTTATCAGGTTTGTACTGAGGACTGAAGTCCTCAGTACAAACCTATTACAGTGCTCCGGCTGCTGTTTTGTCAAAAACGCCGCCGCTCAAATGAGTTGTGACATTCATCGCTTGTAATACCGGCAAACCATCGGGGCCGTGAGGATAATCAATCACGCTAACGGCTCCGTTTCCTTGTTTGAATTTCCAGAAATGTTCCGGTCCCAAACCGAATAGGTGGCAGAGAATTGCTTTGTTAATGGCGTCGTGAGCAACAACAATCCCAGTACCAGAAACAGATTGTACAATTTCTTGCCAAGCTGCGATCGCCCGATCCCAAACTTGCTGCAAATTCTCTCCTTCGGGCATTTGGACTGTTTCAGGAGATGTTTTCCATTCCTGTAGCAAACCCGGATAGGATTGTTCTATTTCTGATTCAAACTTTCCTTCCCAAAGTCCGTGGCTAATTTCTCTCAAGTCGTCGCGGAGTTCTAGTTGCAAACCGCCGTGATGTTGGAGAATAATTTCCGCAGTTTCTTTCGGGCGCAGCATCGAACTGCTAATCGCAAAATCTAATTTTACATTCTTGAGAAATTCTGCTGCCCGCCGGGATTGTTCGCGGCCGTTATCGTTGAGAGGTACGTCTATTTGCCCCTGAAATTTACCTGCTTTATTCCAGTCGGTTTCGCCGTGACGCACCAGCAACAATCGCGGGCCTTGGTGTCCGTCCCTCGGTTTGGGAAAAATTTCCCCGGTATGGGAAGTTAAATTCACTGACTCTAATTGAACTGCAACTTTCTTTTTTTGCTCTTCAATTGCGTCGTTGGTAACAGGGGAAGTTCCAAAATTAATTACGCTAATTCCGCAATTTGACTGTTGAATTGATTGATAGTAATCCGGGGTAATTTCCGAAGCGGTGGCGATGAGAGCGCGGTTGATTCCGTTGTGACCTACTACTAGAATTGTGCCGTCTTGGTGACGCGATAAAAGTTCTTGCCAAAAATGACGGGCGTTAGCAAAAATTGCCAATACGGGAAAGTGTTCGATGTCTCCGTCAGCAGATGGCAGTTTCATGGAAAATTTGTCGGGCTGTTTTTGCCACTGCTGATATGCTGCGGGGAATTTGTCGATCGCATCTTGGCGGAGCATTCCTTCCCACAGAGGCAAATCGATTTCCATCAAATTATCAGTTGGCTGGAGTTGTGGCGGATTTGTCAAGCGCGACAGGATGATATCGGCTGTTTCTTTGGCTCGTTTCAGGGGACTGGTATAGGCGGCATCAAAGGCGATACTGCTGAGTGTGTCGCCTACTTGCAGGGCGGCGCTGCGGCCTGCTTCTGTCAAAATTGATTTATCGAGGCGGCCTTGGATGCGGCGTTCTTGATTGTAGGTGCTTTTGCCGTGACGGACTAAGATAATGCGAGTCATTCGATTTTAGATTTTAGATTTTAGATTTTAGATTTAGCCTGCTACCCCCCTGCGGGTGCGCTGTGCAGATATTACCTCATACATCGCGGGTGCTGATGCCGCACTACTCCTGTAGCGTGCGCCATCAGCACCGTTGGGCTAAGGTGTGAACCTTACGCATACATGGCGGGCCAAGGATTTGTGGCGTGAGTCTTGTTGAGGCGAGTCAAAAAGATGAGCCAGTGAAATTTTACCAGTTGTCGGGATACTCTAGTCTGCAACAACCTATGATTAAAGACGGAAAAGATTTAGCCACGGATTCGCGCGGGACGGAAAAGCAGGAATGACACTGAAGCGGGTTATTTTAGGTATTTTAACGGCGATCGCGATCGCCCTGGTCGGTTTATCTTTACTTGCTAGTTGGAATCAGCCGCAAATTCAAAGCCGGCTGGAACTCTACCAGACAAATTTGCTGCTGCACGCCTCGGAGTGGCAAGGAGAAAATAATCAGAGTGCTAATTTAAGTTCGGCGCGCAACAATATTGTCGGTGCAGATCCTTTAAATACGGCTTTGACGCAATATCAAGAAGCGCGAGACTCGAATCAGAAAACTCTCGAAACATCTCAAGCACAAGTTAAAGAAATTCAGTCTGCCATTGCCTCTAAGTCTGAGGATAATACTCTGGATTTGGCTCAAAATAAGGCGGCGTCCGAGTCGATAAAGCAACAGTCAGTGCTGCTAAACGAACTTGACTTGCGATTGGGAATTTTGCAGGCAAGCAGTGGCAAAACTGAGGCGGCTATCCAAACTTGGAAAAATTTAGTTGAGCGCTACAAAACTCCAATAGATGACGATGCTTCGGTGGTAACTGCTCAAGTTTTAACTGGAATTTGGAGCAATCCGGCTCAACTTCTGCCGGATGCCGAGCAGAACATTCAAAAGTCTTTGGATGGCTGGTTTCGCTATCGCGCTCTAGCTCAACTTTACAAGCTGCAAGAACGTTCTAAAGAGCTGGCGGCGCTGCAAGCAGCAGAGCAAGTAACGGCCCAGCAAGCTGTAGAAAAGTTGGCAATTATAGTGGGCGTTCCGGCTATTTCGCTTTGTCTTGGCACGGTTTTGCTGGTTGGTTTGAGCCTGCAGTGGCTGTTGCAGCGAAAGCAGTTAGATACAGCAGGTTCCGGCCCGGTGTTGGCGCGAAATGCGAGCTTGGCTTGGGATGTGCCTTGGGACGGTGAGATTGTTTGGCAGGTGCTTGTGGTCGGCTTTTTCTTTGTCGGGCAAATCTTGATTCCCTATTTGTTGCTGCCGGTTTCTCTGGCTGTTTTAAAACTCAACCCAGCTACTTTTGACCCGCGCGAGAAGGCTTTTTATATCTTTGCTACTTATTTGTTGCTGTCGGCTGGGGGGCTTTCGGTACTGTATTTTTCGGTCAAGTCTTTTTTGCCTTTGCCTGAAGGTTGGTTTCGGATTAATTGGCGGGGAAGTTGGTTTTTGTGGGGTTTTGGCGGCTATTTTGTTGCTTTGCCTTTGGTAGTTTTGGTGTCGCTGATCAATCAGCAATTGTGGCAGGGACAAGGTGGCAGTAATCCGATTTTGCCGATCGTTCTCGAAGGTAGAGACAGCGTGGCTGTGGCGGTGTTTTTCGGCACTGCTGCGATCGCCGCTCCGGTTTTTGAGGAAATCGTGTTTCGGGGCTTTCTGCTGCCTTCTCTGACTCGCTATTTGCCTGTTTGGGGGGCGATCGCAGCTTCTGCTTTATTGTTTGCTGTGGCTCACTTGAGTGTCTCTGAGATTCTGCCTTTGGCGACTTTGGGTGCGGTTTTGGGGTTTGTGTACACGCGATCGCGGAATCTACTTGCTCCTATGCTTCTGCACAGTCTCTGGAACAGCGGTACTCTTTTGAGTCTGTTTCTTTTGGGCGGGGGCGCGAGTTAATTGGGGCGGTTGTTAATTATTGTGAATTAACCGAGTTTTTGGCAAGAGCGATCGTCAGGGCGATCGACTCTTGCCAAAAACAGCAGTAGGGTGTTCGGTGCGCCCCTCCTATCTAGTTCGGTAAAATAATCCGAATTCCTATAGGGGCTGGTTCACCCTCATCTTTAATATCAGCAACAGATCCAGATCGACGGGCCCCGGTTCCTTACTTTAGCGGAAAAACTTGGTTTAACATGGAAGTAATATCTTGTCGGCTGATGATTGAGAGACTGGCGCGGGCGATCGTACCCAGCGGAAGTTGACAATCCGGCTAATTTATAGCTAAATTTTAATTTAGGATGAGGCTTAAACCCATGAGCAATTTGAACAGTCGCAACTTAGAGGGAACGCCGAGTTGGATGCGTTTCGCACCCTACGCAGCCTTGGGTCTGTTAATATTTTCTTTCAATTCAGGCAGCGAACTCAATTATTTCTTGAGAGGCTACTTGGTCATTCTACAAGCTCAAGCCGGTATAGTTCTGCTGTATTTTGCGATGTCTAAGTTTCGCAAAAACCCAAATAAATGAGTAAAAATTAGTACCATTACTTAGCTCGATCGTTCAAGGTCGTGCATTCAAAGTCGATGGCGGAAGTTAAAATAAAAAACTGGGGAAAGTAAAAATGGTAAAAGATAAAACCGTAGCAGTTCTGTTAGCTTTCTTTGTAGGAGGTTTCGGAATTCACAAATTTTATTTGGGCAATAACTTAGCAGGGGTATTATACTTGCTATTTTCTGGGACATTAATTCCGTTCGTGATCGCATTTTTCGATTTTCTTGGACTGCTGCTGATGTCGGAACAAGCTTTTCAGGTTCAGTACAATGGCGGCACGTTGCCGTCTGGGTATGTCCTCAGAGCGGCAAAAGATGTAACCGGGGCGATCGGCGAATTGAAAAAACTTTACGATATGGGCGCAATTACCGCCGAAGAATATGAAGAAAAACGCCAAAAACTGTTGCGAGAATTGTAATTTGCGAAGGAAGTTCGGCAACGGATTATGTAACGAATGTAACGGATGGAAGGAAGAAGGAAGAAGGAAGTTCGGCAACGGATTTTGTAACGGATGTAACGGATGTAAAGGATAGAAGGAAGAAGGAAGAAGGTAGAAGGTAGAAGAAAGCCCACTATTAAAAAAGTGGGAGTGAAATAAGTAAGTGTGAGATCACAACTATTATTTAAGGATAAAATTAAAGTGTCTCAAGATTTATACTGGCTGCGTCAAACTCCCAACTGGGTGTGGTATGCTTTTATTCCCTACTTCGGCGGATTGGCGATCGCCTATGCCGGCCAAAAATCAAATATTCGTAGTTGGATGGGATGGGGTGTTGGCATTACTTTAGCAGCACTCGCGGTATCTTCTTCAACTAATTTGGGTACGATCGTGTGGATTGCTCAAATTGTTACTGCTTTTAGTTTGAAAAAGCGCTATCTCATCAAAACCGCACCCAGAGGTTTACTGGTTCCGGCGAGTGCGACGAATGCCGAAGAATTGGCCAACGTGCGCGGCAAAATAGATATTAATGAGTGTACCAAAGACGATATGGTCAGAATCTTGGGTTTGCCGATCGTCTACGCCAACGATATTGAATCTCTGCAAAACGAAGGCTACATTTTTACCTACGCCGAAGAGTTATCAGAAATAGCAGGAGTTCCCGAAAGTCACGTCAGACGCATCGCCCCGATGATTTGCTTCAGCTACAATTATCAAAAAGAATCGCAGTTTACTTGGAAACGGTTAAATATTCTTTCGCCGGAAGAGTTAATCGCCAGCGGTTTAGATCGATATGTTGCGGAAAAAATAGTTAGAGAAAGGCAGAGAAAAGGCGCTTACAAATCAGTTGTCGAAGTCAAGCGGCGGACGGGACTGCCTTTTGATTCATACCGCCATATTTGTTAATTTACAGTTGTTAAGTAAGTCCAAAGCCAAAAAAACAATAATATGCGATCGAACCTTGTAGGGCCGGGTTTGACCAACAATAATTGCCTAAAACCAATCATCTCGTAAACCCGCCCCCGCCCAACTAAAAAGTATTATGACGACAAAATTAGAAGTAGAACGACAAAAATTGTATGATACAGATTACCTGAGATGGATTGAAACTACTGTGGAAAAGTTGCGGGATCGCGACTATTCAAACATCGACTGGGAAAATCTGATTGCAGAAATAGAAGACATGGGGCGAAGTGAACGCCGGAGTTTAGAGAGTAATCTGGTGGTAATTCTCCTGCACTTGCTTAAGTGGCAATTTCAACCGGATCAAAGAAGCGGTAGTTGGAAAGGCAGCATTGCCGAACATCGCAGACGCATTCGCAAAGCTATCAAAGATTCCCCCAGTCTCAAACCATATCTTGAAGAGGTATTGACTGAATGCTATGCGGATGCAGCAGAACAAGCAATTGCTGAAACTGGATTGCCTGTAGAAACGTTTCCGCAATTATGTATCTACACTTGGGTCGAGGTTCTAGATTCTGAATTTTTGCCAGATTTTCTGGCAGATGAGATGATTCAAGGGTAGTATGGCAAAAAACTCGATCGCCTCCTGGTAATTGACATTCAATGCACCGGCTGGCAAAAATCTCCCCAAGCAGGCGGGCCCAGCAAAATTATTAAAAAAAGTATTTATCCTCTTGACATTTACACAGAATAATGATATTAAAATAAGTTGATGAAACCCGTACTTTTCCCTAGCATTAACTCCAAGACGGGGTAAGTTTTCAAGACGATGCCTTAAATATCAGTGGTATCCTATCAGAATTATTATTGAAACGCAGAACGACACAATAGTAGCAGTACCGCTAACATCACACTTATGTCTGACTCTCCTCCCTCCCCAATCTCCCCAGAATCTGCACCGGAAAGTGCTGCTACCGAAAACCGCAGTTCCAAAACTCGGCAACTGTTGGGCATGAAAGGGGCCGCTAGCGGGGAAACTTCCATCTGGAAGATTCGCTTGCAATTGATGAAACCGATTACCTGGATTCCCCTGATTTGGGGCGTGGTGTGCGGGGCGGCCTCTTCTGGAAACTATGTTTGGAACCTAGAGAATTTCTCGATCGCAGCAGCTTGTATGTTGATGTCAGGGCCGTTGCTGACCGGGTACACTCAAACTTTGAACGATTTTTACGATCGCGACATCGACGCCATTAACGAGCCCTACCGTCCAATTCCCTCCGGGATTATCTCGATTCCCCAAGTAGTAACGCAAATTTTGGTATTATTAGCCGCTGGTATTGGGGTGGCTTATGCTCTAGACTTGTGGGCGGGTCATGAATTCCCGATAATGACTGTTTTGACTCTCGGCGGCGCGTTTCTAGCTTATATCTACTCTGCGCCCCCGCTGAAACTCAAGCAGAATGGCTGGTTGGGAAATTATGCCCTGGGTGCTAGCTACATTGCCCTGCCTTGGTGGGCGGGTCAAGCTTTGTTTGGTACACTAGATCCCACGATTATGATTTTGACCCTGTTTTACAGTTTGGCTGGGCTGGGAATTGCGATCGTTAATGATTTCAAAAGTGTTGAGGGCGATCGGCAATTAGGGTTAAAATCTTTACCAGTGATGTTTGGCATCAGCACCGCAGCTTGGATTTGCGTTTTGATGATCGACATCTTTCAAGCTGGGATTGCAGGCTATCTGATCAGCATCCACCAAAACCTTTACGCTGTCATTCTGCTGCTGCTGATAATTCCCCAAATTACTTTTCAGGATATGTACTTTTTGCGTAATCCCCTGGAAAATGATGTTAAATATCAGGCAAGTGCTCAGCCTTTCCTGGTTTTGGGTATGCTGGTAGCAGCCTTGGCACTAGGTCATGCGAATTAAGCAGAGTTTTGAGTTTTGAGTTAAAAAATTTTGAATTAAAAAAATCTAATTCACTTCTCAAAAAAATACCAAGTTCTGCAGCGTTAAGAAAAGTTTTGAATTTTGAGTTTTGAATTAAAAAGTTTTTAATTCAAAAAAACTAATTCAAGGCAGCGTGTTATTCAAGAAAAAATGTCGAATTAAAAATTAAGAATTGAAGAAGGCTAGCTTTTTTAATTTTTAATTTTTAATCGGACTTGATGAGGTTTGAAGGTCTGATCGTGGCAGAATTTTTCTCAAATATCAAAGATACATTGAGCAAAGTCACTAACGCAATAAGCGGTAATTCCGATCGAGAACCGCCGAAGGCAGCGAAGGGCAATAAGCTCAACTCGCCGGAATCCGAGGCGGAATTTTCTACACGGACAAGGGATGAGCGCTCCGAGTATGTGGTATCAGAAGATGCTGCATCTCTAGAAGAGTCAGAATATTTAGACTCAGAATATTTAGACTCAGAATATTTAGAGTCAGAATATTTAGAGCCAGAATACGCTCGATATCCAATAGTCAAACGCAATTGGCAAGGGTTGAAGCGCTTAATTGCTTGGTTGGAAATTGAACCTCAAGTTACCAGCTTGCAAACCAAGGGAAAAGAATTGTTGGGGCCGGGATTAAGTTTGCTGGGAACTAAATCACCCCAAAAATCGGATAGTAGCGAATTGCCGGAAAATAGCGAATCGCAGAACACCCAACTGCAGAGACATACGGAACTACAGGAAATTAGCACACCGCAGGAAAATAGCGCACCGCAGGAAAAAACTAAAAAACGGATCTCCCGCCGCCCTAGATTTTGGATAAGTTTAGGTGTGGTAAGTATAGGCGGGGGCGCTTTAATCTACGGTTTATGGATTTTGTACACCTTAGACAAAGGTTTGCCAGATGTTAACGATTTGTCAGCGTTTAACCGCGACGGAACGCTGACAATTAAGGCAGCAGATAATACGATTTTGTTGCAGTCGGGGCCTGCAACTAGAGATAAACTGAAACTTAAAGAAATTCCCGAACTCTTGGTTCAAGCTTTTATTGCCATAGAAGACCGCCGTTTTTATCAACATCGCGGGGTGGATTATCAAGGTATTGTGCGATCGATTGTTTCTAATTTGATCGCGCGAGATTTAGTGCAGGGCGGCAGTACAATTACGCAACAATTGGCTCGCGTTGTTTTTCTCAATCAGGAAAGAAGTATTAGGCGGAAAGTTCGAGAAGCTCTTTTAGCTCAAAAAATTGAGCGGGAGTTGAGTAAAGAGCAAGTTTTAGAAAGATATTTAAATCTGGTTTATTTGGGTTCAGATGCCTACGGAGTGGCAGATGCAGCGTTGGTTTTCTTTAGCAAAACAGTCGATAAATTAACTTTGGCAGAGATGGCAACTTTAGCGGGTTTGCCCCCGGCACCGAGCGAATATTCGCCTTTGGTTAATCCCGATATTGCTAAGCAACGCCGCAATCTTGTGCTGCAACAAATGCAGGAAGCGAAGGTAATTACAGAGGCTGAGGCGAAGGAGGCGATGGCGGAACCAATCGCCGTTAAACCAAGTCCGCCGAAGCGATTTAAAGTGGTCGCGCCTTATTTTGCTAGTTACATTCGGAAGGAATTGCCGCGCTATGTTTCTCAGGATGCTTTGGAAGCTGGCGGTTTGACTGTCGAGACGACGGTGGATTTGAAGTGGCAGAAAATAGCGGAAGAGGTTGTTAAAAATGCGATCGAAGTTGATGGCCGCCGTCAGGGTTTTGAACAGGCCGCTTTAGTTTCACTGGACACTAAGACTGGTGAAGTTAAGGCCCTGGTAGGAGGTGGAAATTTTAAGGAAAGTGAATTTAATCGCGCTACGCAGGCTTTGCGGCAGCCCGGATCGACGTTTAAAGGGTTGGTTTATGCCGCGGCGATGGCGGCTGGTTTTTCTCCCTATGACGGTTACGAAGACGAACCAATTATTATCGACGGCTATCAACCGAATAATTATGGCAAAAAATTTAGCGGTTGGCGATCGATCTCTGATGCTTTGACGCGTTCGGTGAATGTCGTAGCTGTGAAGGTGTTGATGGATGTGGGGTTTGAACCGGCGATCAAAGTAGCCAACGATATGGGAATTAAGTCGAAATTGAGTCCGATTTATTCCCTGGCTTTGGGTTCTTCGGAGGTGAACTTGCTGGAGTTAACCAATGCTTACGGTACTTTAGCAGCGCAAGGGAATTTTATTGAAGCCCACGGAATTAAGCGGGTGATTAATCAGCGGGGAGATGTAATTTATCAGGCTAATTTTAAACCGAAGCGGGTTTTGGATAAGGATAGTGCTGCGATTACTACTTGGATGTTGGAGGGTGTTGTGCAAGACGGTACGGGGGGGCCTGCTGCTTTAAACGATCGCGCTGTAGCAGGCAAAACTGGTACTTCGGAAAATGTCCGGGATTTGTGGTTTATTGGTTACATTCCACAGGTTGTGACTGGAGTTTGGCTAGGAAATGATGATAATTATCCCACCTGGGGAACTAGCGGTACGGCGGCCTACAATTGGCGCGATTTTATGAGTCAAATTGTTAAGGGAATGCCGGTTGAGAAGTTTCCTAAGTTGCCGAAGTTGGACGGCCGCAAGGGCAGTATTAAGGCCAAACCGGTGGAGCCTAAGAGGATTATTCGGGGGATGATTGTGAATGAGGATGGTGCGATCGTTCCTTACAATCCCAATCCTCAACCCCGGTATCGCCAGTGGGAAGAGCCTGCTTATCAAGAGCCTGCTTATCAAGAGCCGGGATATTAAGCGGGTTTTACCAACAATTGCCACCCGTAGGGGCGGGTTTCACGAACAATAATCGCCTAAAACCAATAATCTCATAAACCCGCCCCCACGATAGCCGTAAATCACCATCTACCAATCTAATCTTGCTTTAGCCTTACCATAAAAAAGCCGTCCATGTGATGTCTGTGCGGCCACACTTTCACCCATCCTTCGGGTGATGGCTGTACGGGTAAATCAATTGTTGGCGGTTCGATTTGCCAGTTAGGATTGTTGTCTAAGAACGATCGAATAACTGTTTCATTTTCCAAGGGATGAATTGTGCAAGTTGCATAAACTAATACGCCGCCGGACTTGACAAATGTCGCTGCATTTGCTATCAATTCCGATTGCAGTTGGGATTGTTCTTGAATGTTTTCGGGCGTGTGTCGCCAGCGGGCGTCGGCGCGGCGGTGCAGGGTTCCGAGGCCAGAACAAGGTGCGTCGAGTAAAACTCTGTCTGCGAGGTTAACAAACTCTGGGAAATGGCGGCTGTCTCCGGTATGAATTTTAATGGATTTCATCTGGAGTCTGTCTGCATTTTCTTTAAGTTTTTTGAGTCTGCTGGCGGTTTTGTCGCAGGCATAAATTGTGCCTTCATCCTCCATTAATTCGGCGCTGTGGGTAGTTTTTCCCCCCGGTGCGGCGCAGGCGTCGATGATAGTTTCCCCTGGCTGGGGCGCTAGTAAATGGGTGACTAATTGAGCGCTGCTGTCTTGAATTGTCCACCAACCTTCGCTGTATCCGGGGAGGTTTTGAATTGCGCCGATGCTGCCATTTAGTCTTAATGCTTGTGGTAAGTGTGGGAGTCTGCTAGTTGAGATGTTGTGGGTTTGGAAGGCAGCTTCGATTTGGGCGATCGAGCTTTTTAAAGGATTGATTCTCAGGTCAATTGTGGGGGATTGGTTGAACCATTCACAGAGTTGTTCGGTTTCGGTTTCGCCTATTTGTTCGATCCACAATTCTATTAGCCAGTCGGGGAAACTGTGGATAATTCCTAAGCGTTGGACTGGGTTTTCGGGTAATTTTAGGGAATTAAAACCCCCCCCAGCCCCCCCTTGGTAAGGGGGGGAGTTAGATGTTGTTTTAGTCTCTGTTTGCTCAGGGGAATTAGGAAGACTCTTAGCCCCCCCTTGGTAAGGGGGGGTTGGGGGGGTTAAACGGGTATACTGTCGCAACAAACCGTTGACAAAACTGCTGAGTCCTGAAAATCCGTTTTCTTTTGCTAGTTGAACGGTGGTATTTACGGCGGCGGAGGGGGGAATCTGGTTGAGATATTCGAGTTGATATAAGCCTAAATGTAAGATGGTGCGGAGTTCGGGTGGTTGTTGGGAGGATTTCTTTGTTGCTAGTTTGTCGATGATGAAGTCGATCGATCGCATTCTCCTGACGCTACCGTAAACTAATTCTGTCACTAAACGCCGATCGAGGTCGTTGAGTTGAGAATTGCTGAAAGCGCGATCGAGTGCGGCATCTGCGAATGCACCGCGGCGGTGGACTTCGCGGAGTGCGAGAAATGCTATTTGGCGGGGATTTTGCATAGTTAAGATATGGGGGTCTAGAAACCGGGTTTTTTACGATAAGACGCGTTACAGCCCGCAGATTTGGTGAAAAACCCATTTTCCGATCGCCCGTGATTCGAGGACTATTATAATCTCAAATGTCCTCTGGATTTATGCCCATTTCTCGGAGTTTTTCTGAAAGGCGATCGGCTTTTTGTTGCGCTTGTTCCATTTGTCTTGACAACTCCACCTAAGACAAAAACTTCAGTCCGTCTGGACGATAAATTTCTAAGTTTCCTGATGCAGTTTCAAAACGGATTTCCAAACGCGGACTTACCCAACCTTCCATTGATTCAATATAGTTGAGTTTCCCCTCACTTCGCACCCAACCTATTAACTCATTATACTTTAAATCGTAGAAATAGCATTCTTCGACTCCAAAATTTTCGTAGAATTTAAACAGCTTAAATATTTCTCCCAGTCGGTTTTCCGGCGAGAAGATTTCAAGGACAACTTGCGGGGCAATATTATCTTCCAGCCACTGTTGGTAGGAACCTCTGTCACCTTTTGGTCTGCCAAAGACTACCATCGTATCAGGTGCTTGGCGAGTTTTGTTATCTCCTTCCACGGGATACCACAGCAAATCACCTGCTACAAAGACATTTTCGTGGTCTTTGAATAAGGCATCTATTCCGCCTTGAATTTTTACTATTAATTGGAACTGTTTGGTGTTGTCAGACATGGGTTTTCCGTCGCTGTCTGGGTAGATGATTTCTGGCAAAGTTTGAGAGGGAATTGTTGTTGTCATGGGGATGAGTCCATTGCTAGTAGCGTCAATTTCTATTTTATACCTATTTTATAGGACTTACGCAGGGGGCCCAGAAACCGGGTTTTGTTACGAAATTACTTCGTTCGTACTCGAAGATTAGGTAAAAAACCCGGTTTCTTTGTCGGAGTGCGTAAGTCCTGTTTTACTTATTCGGGTTTTGTTGACACCAATGGTTCTAATAAATTGCGTTCTTCTATGGGAAGTTCTAGCAAAACTCGTCTGTCGCCCTTTGTTTTCTTAGGATCGCGAATTAAATAACTTACAATTTTAATTGTTATTGTGGGATGGGCGTCCCGCCCGTCCAAAAAGGATGGGCGGGACGCCCATCCCACTTTCAAGAGTGGAAGTTATTTAATTCTCATTCCTTATAGCGGACAAACGATCGCTATTTTTGATCGACAATTACCCCCTCGGAGTTATCTCCTAGCAGCTTTTCTTGAAGAAGCTCGGTCTACGAAAGGACAAATATACCTAGAAATTATTGAGAAAATTGAATGTAGCAAAATATGAGGGATGTAAAAGTAACTGAAGTGACTGGCAATTGTATAGATGCTGAACTTTATACCGACGGTATAGTAATTACAGAACTATGGCCCACAGGTGGAGAAGATGCAGAACCAGAAAGCACCGAGATCCTTTTGACAGAAGCAAAAAGGCTACTGCGGGAGTGGTAAGCAATTTTGAATCTGTGGTGTAAACAGCAGGCACAATAAATAATTAATCAGCAGATTAACTGGTTCCCGGGCTCTCTCTGTCTAGGAACCGATATCCAGAGTCTCTGCCTCGCAAGTCATAGACTCGCGGGAGGCAGAGCCTCCAAATCTGCGTCCCCAGGCAGAGCTAGGGAACAAGAAAAAATCAGAAAAATATTCTTTAAGATTTGTTACAATACACAAAACTTCATACTTTCCCCAACACTGGATGACCTTTTTCAACGCCTCCGAACCCCTAATCCGCTGCAAACAGGAACATCTCGACGTACAAGACATCGAAGGCCTGTTGCAACTCCGCTGGCAAATTGGAAATATTACTCTTTTCTCAGGATTTTATACCCGCATCGACCAAACTTTTCTGCTTTGGGGTTTGGTGACAGGGGGGATTTTTTTTACGGCTCAGTTTTTCCCCATCAGTTGGAGCTTTCAGGCGATTCTGTGGTCAACTTTGACTCTAATTGGCACTGCAGTAATGGCCGTTTTAACTTTGTTTTGGGTAAGAGTCGAGCGTGTTAGCTGGATTCTTTACTCTTGGGCGATTTTGATGATAACTGGTTTGGTTCTGACCGATTGCAGTATTTTTGCCGGTTGGGGAGGTTTGTTACTGCACCTTTGCGATTTGTGGTTGGGATTGAGCGCGATCGGCTATTTGTTGACGGGATTAGGTTTGCGATCGCGCACTTTTCTCCTGATTGGACTAACTCATTTATTTAGCATCCCTCTATTAACTTTTGTTGCACCTTGGCAATATCTAACCACAGGCATAATTATGGCCGGCTGTTTGTTGTTATTGTCCGAATTGCAGTGGGATATGCGATCGCCGATCGACAATAGTTTGCTAAGCGCAGAACAGAAAGAATTTAATAGAATTCAACAGCAACTGCGACAGAGTGGCCCGATGGTATCCAAATAAATCACAAATGTAAAGAATTCTGAACGAGTGCTGACACTTTCCACAAATCGTACACAATAGTAAAGATACAGCATCAATAAAAAACAAAGTTTAACCAGAACAGGTGTTTTGCTGTTTTACCTGTGAATCGCCAACCTTAGGGGAACGGTGTCCGGGAGGCGACGGGCTAACAATGCTGTACTTGCGACCATAAAAGTTAATTCCGGTTGAGAGTAGTTGTTAAAACAAAAAAAGTGGTGCAGGGTTTTTACCGTTTCCCCTGCTTCGCAGTCTCTGAGGAGAGGCTAAACCCTCTACTAGAACAGCCCGACGAGATTGACACAGGTTTTGACAGTTGCTCAGACCGATTTTTGAGTTCAGTGTTTAAGAAAATTGAGGAAATGCTCGCTGACGAGCATTGCAGGACTTAGGATTAAATAAGTCCTGCTTTAGTTTAGAAAATTTAAGTTCTGTTTTACTCTGACGTGCGTTTTCGCAATATTTCCCTTACTTCCATTAAAATCTGGCCCAACATATTTTTGCCACTGCCATCTTTCCCGCAACCCCAATAGTAATCAACCGGGGAATTTTCGACTATTTCCTCATCGCCAGTAGCGAGTAAAATTTCTCTAATTTCGGCATGAGTTTCAAATTTGCGGAGTACGGCTTTTCTCATGATATCATCTTTTACTTTTTCCCAATCTTTGCGGAGGGGACGAGAGCGATCGCGTCCCATTTTTGCGGCATCTTTCGGTGTTTTTGCTTGGCGAATTTGGTCGCAATGAGCCGTTTTGGGAAACTTTTGTGCTTGAAAATAATGCTCAGTAGTTGGCCAATATTCTCCGTCTAACTCGAATCCATGACTGGAAAAATTAGAAAAACAGCCGTATTCGCTGCCAGTGGTGTAGAAGTAGATAGCCATAAAGTCTGCGATTTCAATTTCGTTAAGAATCTGGGTTGAGCGTCAGTTTTGCCTCTCTGGATTATCCACTATCTTCAACCGCAAATCAATAGTTTCAAGATGGGAACCGATGTAAGACAGCAGGGCGTAGATAAATACGATGACCCCTACCATTTCCAAAATTTCCTCAACACAAACCATCAAACCGTATATCAAGTTTCGCTGAGTTACCGCATCTGCATAATAGCCACCAACCATTTCCATGCCAAGTGCTCCACCCACATATATACTGCCTGCTAGTAAGAAAAAGTCCCTTGTTTTCCGGGGTAGGTGCCGGAGAAACTTGAGATAAGCCAGCCCAGTAACCGCAACAAAAATCGCCCCCGGAATTACCCAAATGAAGTAAAAAATTCCCCCTAAATCCAGTGCTTTTCGCAAGTCGTTAATAATTAATATTTCGTGCAAACTCAAGATTTCATCTAAAGAAAAAAATACAAAGATGAACCCCAGCGTTTTCCAGTGTCCAAAATACCGATCGCCCTGCTTCTTCTTAGCAGTAGCAATAATACCTAGTAAAATCGCGCAAAACAGCAAAGTAAATGACGAGTACCACGAAGGATAATTTATTTCTCTGTCTAAGTTAAACAAAGTAATCCAGCGTTCTTGATAGTTGAAACCGTACCGCAGAACTTGTACGATGCAACCAGCAACAGCAAAGAAGAGCACCCAAATGCTGAGAGAGAAAGCAACTCTCTTCGGCGAAACAGAAATCAGGAATTTCATCAAGTTTTTGATAAACTAGAACAAGGAAAATCAAACTATAAAGTAAAAAGTAAAAAATGGCAATAGCGACGCAATCCGCCACCTCGGATTTTTATCTAGAAAAAATAACCAATCACTGACAATGCACGTTCAAATTGAAACTTTCACTGTCCGCAAGCGGTTTGCGCTTACCATCAGCCGCGGTACAACAGCCCAAAGTACCAATTTATGGGTAAAATTAGCACACGAAGGAATCGAAGGTTGGGGAGAAGCATCGCCCTTTTCCACAGGTTCTCGGCCCCAAACTACCGAAATTCTGCTAGCCACATTGCAGGAAGTTGCACCGCTGCTAGAAAAGTTTACTCCCTTCGATCGCCAAAAAATCGAACAAGTATTAACAGAGGTCAACTTACCCTCAGCCGCCCGGGCAGGCATCGACATGGCAATGCACGACTGGCTGGGCAAAAAAGCAGGCTTGCCGCTGTGGAAAATGTGGGGATTAGATCGATCGCGCATTGTCCCCACCTCCGTCACAATCGGCATTAATTCGCCGTCTGGTGCAAGAGAAAGAGTGCGCGATTGGTTTGGCAAAGATCCAGCAGGTATCAAATACCGCGCCGTTAAGGTTAAATTAGGAAATCCCGCAGGAATCGAAGCCGACCAAGCTATGTTAATAGCAGTGCTAGAGGAAGCACCACCTAACATTAAAATCAGTGTAGATGCTAACGGCGGTTGGAGCTTAAACAGCGCGATCGAAATGTGTCGATGGCTGGAAAAATACCCGATAAATTATGTCGAACAGCCACTTTCCCCGGTAGCCGATATGGATGAATTCTCAGAACTGTACCGTCAATCGCCCCTGCCAATTTTTGCTGATGAAAGTTGCTTTAATAGTTCCGATATACCCAAGTTAGCGCACTGCGTCCACGGCATCAATATCAAAATGATGAAGTCAGGCGGATTGACCGAAGCAATGCGGATGATTCACACAGCGAAAGCCTGCAATTTGCAAGTAATGTTCGGCTGCTATTCAGATAGCGCGATCGCAAATACAGCAGCAGCACAACTTTCACCGCTAGCTGACTATTTGGATTTGGACAGTCACTTGAATTTATTAGACGATCCTTTCACCGGTGCGATCGTCGAAAATGGGTGTTTGCTGCCAAACGGGCGATCGGGATTGGGAGTGCGGCGAGTTGAGATTGTAGAATAGAAGTATCGTTAAACAGTTGACAGTTGACAGTTGACAGTTGACAGTTGACAGATAAAAATAAATCGGGAGATAGTATGATACCAGTAGAATCAATAGGACAGGGAATTGATAGAGAAGCCAAACTTTTTTTTGAAGAACACAAGCCGCCGACTGATTTAATTTTTGATGATGGTGCAGAAATGGAAAGCAACCGCCACCGTATAGCAATGACCGTTTTAATCCGTTCCTTAGAACAAGGTTTAGCTCACCGGAACGATTTTTTTGTCGGTGGCAATATGTTTATTTATTACAGCGCTAAACAGATTCGGAATCAGGATTTCCGAGGCCCGGATTTTTTCGCTGTGCTGGGTGTTGACAGCAATACTTCCCGACAAGGCTGGGTAGTTTGGGAAGAAAACGGACGTTACCCGGATGTCATTGTGGAACTGCTGTCACCATCAACAGCAAATCAGGATACAGGCAAAAAAAAGGATATTTACGAGCAGGTTTTTAGAACTCCTGATTACTTTGTTTTCGATCCTTTTGATCCGAATTCTTTGCAAGGATGGCGTTTAGATGCCACCCTGCGTTATCAGCCGTTAGTGCCCAACGAGCGGGGTTGGCTGTGGTGCGAAACCCTAGGTTTTTGGTTGGGTACTTGGGAAGGAATTGTCGATCGAGAAACAGCGACTTGGGTGCGTTTTTTCGACGAATCGGGCAATCTAATTTTGTTGCCGGAGGAAGCCGCTCAACAACAAGCCGAAGCCGCTCAACAACAAGCCGAAGCCGCTCAACAGCAAGCGGAACAGGAACGCCAGCGAGCCTCGCGACTAGAGGCCAGATTGCGAGAATTGGGAGAAGATCCGAATGATCTTACCCTGAACCCAAATCACAGCTAACACCCAACCGATTTTAGATTTTAGATTTTAGATTTTAGATTGAAGCTAAAATCTAAAATCGCCCGTCTCAAAAGTGAACCAATGACTAAAAACTATCCGATCAAAAAGGGTAAAGTTGCAATCCTGCTGCACGAGGGAATTCTCGGTTCTTCCGGCAAAACAGGTTTAGCATTTTTACGCTACAGTGAAGCACAAATTGTAGCAGTAATAGATCGCCAATGTGCCGGACAATCTTTACCTGAATTAACTGGCATTCCTCAACAAGTACCGATAGTTGCTTCCGTTGCAGAAGCACTGCAATTTGCGCCGGATATCCTGCTAATTGGTATCGCTCCTTCCGGGGGTGTTTTGCCTGCGGAATGGCTGCCAGAAATTAATCAAGCGGTAGCAGCAGGTTTCTCTGTTGTCAACGGTTTGCACGCGAAACTTGCACCTTTGATAACAGTTCCGTTAAGCGAAAATCAGTGGATTTGGGACGTGCGTCAGGAACCGAAATCAGTCGGTGCGATCGCCTCTGCCGCCGCCGCTAAATTAAGTTGTCGCCGCGTATTAACTGTCGGCACAGATATGAGCGTTGGCAAAATGTCAACCAGTCTGGAACTCAATCGCACTTGCTTGCGGCGGGGTTTGCGTTCCAAATTTTTGGCAACCGGACAAACGGGTTTAATGATTGGAAATGAAGGCATTCCTTTGGATGCAGTGCGAGTTGATTTCGCCGCTGGTGCTGTCGAACAAATGGTGATCAAATTGGGTTCTGAATGCGATATTCTGCACGTAGAAGGGCAAGGTTCGCTATTGCATCCGGGTTCGACGGCGACTCTGCCGCTGTTGCGGGGTTCGCAGCCAACTCACTTAATTTTAGCCCACAGAGCCGGACAAACTAGCATTCGCAATCACCCGCACGTATCGATTCCCAGGTTATCAAAAGTGGTTGAATTGTACGAAATGGTTGCTGCAGCAGCAGGTGCTTTTACAGGAGGAAAAGTGAGCGCGATCGCCCTCAACACTCATCACTTAAATGAGGCTGATGCGCTGTTAGCAATAGCTGAAGTTCAAGCAGAAACGGGATTGCCTTGTACCGATGCGGTAAGGTTTGGCGCGGAGGTGTTGTTGGAGGCGATCGACAGTTGATCTGCTAGAATACATACCAACTAATAAATAACTAGATAAAACTATGACACCAAGCATTCAAGCAAAAACACTGACCCTGCACGATGTCAAAACAAAATTTAACTTCCAACTTTGTGAAGACGAGCAATTCTTCCGGGAGTGGATTGACGATTTACCAGAAATTACTGATGAAGAAAAGCGATATCTAGACAAAGTAAAGGCTGGCTATACTAACAGTGCCGACCACTCCATGATAGAAGATACCGTAAAAATGGTGGTACTTGCTCCATTGCTCTTTTTAGCAGATTTATACCTGAATCCCTTTCATATAGAAGCAGAAAAATCGGTGGAACTTGTCACCGT
Organism: Microcoleus sp. B4-C1; assembly: GCF_036705285.1. Lineage (NCBI taxonomy): Bacteria > Bacillati > Cyanobacteriota > Cyanophyceae > Oscillatoriales > Microcoleaceae > Microcoleus > Microcoleus sp. B4-C1. Next base: position 115,399 of record NZ_JAUBUC010000011.1, read on the forward strand.
GGATGAAGGTATACTTGTCAGAGGAAGTATTGATGTTCTGCTTTTAATTGAATCTTTTTGGGTGGTTGCGATCGAAGCGAAGCGAGCACAATATTCCGTTGAAGCTGGACTTCCTCAGCTACTATTTTATATGCTGAATGACCCCAGTCCAGAACAAGTAACCTTTGGGCTTTTGACAAATGGCAGCAGTTTTCGATTTATCAAAGTAACCAAACAAGGCACACCGCAGTATGCCGTCTCTAAACTTTTCGATATTGCGAATCCCGGAAATGAACTTTACGAAGTTTTTCGCATTTTGAAGCGGCTAGCTGGTATAATTTCGAGTAACACATCTTCTACTTAAATACATAATAAGGCTGTTGAGAACTCAAACTAAACGAGACAGCCAACAAAAATCACAATGAATGAAAATTCTTTGGAGTTGCAGTCTGAATGCGCCATCCGCGCGGCCTGTGTTCAAGATATCAAATCAATTAGAAAGTTAGTTTGGAGCGCCAGACTCGATCCAACTCAGTTGCGCTGGGAGCAATTCTGGGTCATCGAATGCGAGGGAAAATTGGCAGCTTGCGGACAGTTGCGGAAATTTGCGGGCGCGCAAGAATTGGGCAGTTTGGTGGTGGCGAAAGATTGGCGCGATCGAGGTTTGGGAAGCTACCTCACAAAATATTTAATTCAACAAGCTACAGAACCGCTATATTTAGAATGTTTGGGAAAGCGACTCGCATCATTTTATACTCGCTTTGGATTCGTAGAAGTTTCCGTACAAGAATTGCCGCAGTCGCTTAAATTCAAGTTCGGTTTGTCTCAATTAGCTAAAACTTTATTCAAAATTCCTGTAACAATTATGCAGTATCAAGCAGGTTCTCTATAATTATGACTTTTATGAATTTAAGATTCTGAATTTATGAATGGATTTTAAGTTCGACCTGTTCAATAATTGGATAACAGGGTGCGATCATTGGTAACAAGTTAGAACGGAGTAGATTTTGTCAATACCCCTTTATGTAGAAATATAATTGAATAATAATGATAA